>NZ_JBHYKG010000003.1:0-84278 GCF_042741245.1 Kitasatospora sp. NPDC058965 | reverse complement strand
GTCGACCGGCAATTTCCTGCCGGTTTCCCGGTCCGGGCCGCCAATAAGCCCCACGAATCGGGCGATCCTGCCGACCGGCAAAATCCTGCCGCTTGACGACGGTATTTTCCCGATGGCAGCATCACATTCCATCAAGTGGACGTCAGACGACGACCAGCGCAGTCACCTGAAGGTTTAAAGCATGGCACTGCAATTCGCGAGCACGGCGAACAGAACCGTTCTCGCCCGCAGTCACACCCGTCGCCTCGACCAGGCGATCGTCGACTCCGGCTACCGCAGCCGCTTCCGCACCTGGGAGCGGGTCGCCACTGTCCGAAACAACCCGGTCCGGGAACTGGACGACAGCGGCGAACTCTTCTTCAGCCCCGAACTCGTGCCCGCCCTGGCGCACCCGATCCTGGCGCAGGCCGACCCCGCCGTCCGTGAGACCGTGCTGGTCCACCGCCTCTACGAGTACCTCAGATTCACCATCGACCTGGAGCAGAGCGCCGTCATCCCGGTCACCGGCCACATCAGCCGCGGGATGTCCGGACTGGACCTGCCCGAGCCGATGCGGCTGGACGCGTTCAAGATCGTCACCGACGAGGCCTGGCACGCGCAGTTCACCTACGAGATCCTGCGCTCGGTGCGCGAGCGCACCGGCGTCGCGCCGGCGCTCCCGCAGACGCCGACGTTCACCACCGAACTCGCGCGGATCCACGAGGAGCTGCCCGGCGAGATCCGCGGCATGGACGAGCTGCTCTTCGCGATCGTCAGCGAGACGCTGATCTCCTCGATCCTCGACGAGCTGCCCAAGGACACCCGGCTCCCGGTCGGCGTCCGGGACATGGTGGCGGACCACGCGGTCGACGAGGCCAAGCACCACTCCTACTTCTCGACGCTGCTGCGCCACCTGTGGCCCGCGATGACGCCCAAGGAGCGCGAGCTGGCGGGGCCGTACATCCCGCGCCTGATCTTCGCCTTCCTGGAGCCGGACTACCCGAGCACGGCGCTGGGACTGCGGGCCTCCGGGCTGACGGGCGCCCAGGTGGAGCAGGTGCTGAGCGAGGTCTACACCCGCGACAAGGTGGTGGGCGACGTGCGCCGCAGTGCCGCGCCCACCCTCCAGTACTTCGTCGAGGCCGGCGCCCTGGACCACGGCGCCACCCTCGAAGCCTTCCAGGAAGCGGGGTTGGTCACGTGAGCGCGGCCGCATCCGTCCGGGCCGCGCGGACCCTGACGCCGACCGTCACCCAGTACTGGCTCGGCGGCGCGCCCGGCGGCACGCCGCTGCCGCCCGCCCGGCCCGGCCAGCACGTGACGCTGCGGGTCGGCCCCCGGGTCAAGACCTTCACCATCCTGTCGGTCCGGGACGAGGGCTACGAGCTGGCGGTGCGCAACCGGAGCCGCGGCGACCGGCGCGACCACCTGTCGCCCGGCCTGCACGTGGGTGCCGCCCTGCGCATCACGGCCCCGAAGGGGCAGTTCACCGCCGACAGCCGCACGCCGTTCACCCACTTCCTGGCCGGCGGGGTGGGGATCAACCCGATCCTCGCGGTGCTGGCGGCGGGCCGGCTGCGGGACTGGCAGCTGGTCTACGTCGACCGCGGCGCGGACGAGTTCCCCTTCCTCGACCGGGTCCGGCAGTTGGCGGCCGAGCAGCACGGCACGGTGCGCACCGTCGACACCGCCGCGGCCGGGCGCCCGGACTGGGCCGCGATCGTCGCCGCGATCCCGGCGGGCAGCACCATCGGCGCCTGCGGGCCCGCCGGGATGCTCGGTGAGGTCCGGGCCGCCGTGCAGCAGGCGCCGGGCCCACGGCAGTTGATCACCGACGGGTCGGCGGGCGGCACCGGCTCCGAGCTGCCCGACTCGGTCGAGGTGGAGTGCGTGAAGACCGGCGTCACCTTCCGGGCCGCACAGCACCAGCCGCTGCTCGACGCGTTGAACCGCAACGGCGTGGCCGTGCCGTCCTCGTGCCGCCAGGGCATCTGCGGCACCTGCGAGATCGAAGTCCGCACCGGCCGGATCGACCACCGCGACGAGGTGCTGACCGACGAGGAGAAGGCCGAGTCCGGCTACATGCTCCCGTGCGTGAGCAAGTCGATCGGTGCGCGGCTCGTGCTCAACGTCTGACGCCGGCGCTCCCCCCACCACCAGAGAGACCCCCGTGAACCAGCTCATCGCCGGCTACGCCGGCCGGATCGGCCTGAACCTCCCGTTGGAGCCGACCCTCGAGTGCCTGCGCCAGTTGCACGCGGCACACCTGTACTCCGTCCCGTTCGAGAACTTCAGCATGCACGCCAACGCGGCGCGGGGCCTCGGCGACGAGGCGCTGCACGACGCGATCGTGGACCGGCGCCGCGGCGGCATCTGCTTCGAGACCGGCCGGCTGATGCAGCGGCTGTTCGAGGAGTGCGGCTTCGCCCACGAGCTCCGCCTGGCCAGCGTCACCACGCCGAGCCGGACCCCGGCGACCCACCAGGTCTTCGTGGTCACGATCGACGGCGAGCGGTGGCTCTTCGACATCGGCTTCGGGGCCCGGGGCCCGCGCGGACCGGTGCTGCTCGCCGACGGCGCGACCGCCGACCACCCCGCGCTGTCGACCGGGGTCCGCTTCGACGAGAGCGGCGGCGTGCCGGTCTGGACCGTCTCGATCGTCGAACACGCTGTCAACTCCGAACAGTGGCAGGACATCTACGCCTTCGTCGACAGCCCGGTGGCGGCCGTCGACCTCGACATGGCGCACTTCTACACCACTGCGTCCCCCAACAGCCTGCTGAACCGGCACAAGGTGGCGAGCATCCCCACCCCGACCGGCCGGGTGAGCGTGCGGGACGGACACCTGACGATCGTGCACAACGGCAGCAGCACCACCACCCCCGTCGAGGACGAGGCCGAGCTGCTGGAGCTGCTCGACCGTCACTTCGGCCTCGCCGTCCCCGCGCGGGACCTCACGCTCGAAGGGTAGGACCATGCACTTCCTGACCGTACCGGGCTACACCGGATCCGGCCCCGACCACTGGCAGACGCACCTGGAGCACGACTACGCGGGCTTCTCCCGGGTGGTCCAGCGCGACTGGGAGACCGTCGACCGCGACCGCTGGGTCGCCCGGCTCGACGAGGTGGTGCGCGGCATCGACGGCGAGGTCTTCCTGATCGGCCACAGCTGCGGCGCGGTGACCGTCGCCCAGTGGGCCGCCGCCCGCTACGACCACCGGGTGGTCGGGGCGCTGCTGGTCGCGCCGGCCGACATCGACGCGCCCGACGCGCTGCCCGCCATCCAGCCGCAGGCACCGCTGCCCACGTCCGAACTGCCGCTGCCCACCCACCTGGTGGTCTCCGACGACGACCCGTTCCTGGCGCTGGAGCGGGGCCACGAACTGGCCCGGGCCTGGGGGAGCACCCTCGAAGTCGTGCCCGGTGGCGGACACCTCGCCACCCGCGACGGCTACGGCCGCTGGGACTACGCGGCCCACCTGATCTCGCGGCTCACCGGAACCGCACTCGAACCGACCTCGGGACGTGTCCCCCTTGCGCAGTGAGCTCGCCGCGGTGCCGCGGCCCGTCTACTTCTACCTCGCCGCCTCGTTCTTCATGGGGCTGGCCAACACCATCTTCGACGTGGTGTTCAACTTCTACCTCGCGGACCGGGGGATCGGCGAGGGCGACGCGGGCGTCATCTACGCCATCGCCACCGGCGCCATGGCGGCGGCGGTGGTTCCGCTGCTGCTGCTGCGCCGGATCCTGTCGCAGCGGACCCTGCTGATCGGCTTCTCGGTGCTCTACACCGTGCCGTTCGCGGCGCTGCCGTTCGTCGCCTCGATCGCGTCCGCGTCCGTGGTGCTGAGCCTGATCCTGGCCGGCATGCTCGGCCTGCTGTCGGTGGGCAACGCGATGGCCGGCGCCCAGGTCCCCGAGACCGCCCGGACCCGGCTGTTCAGCACCTTCTTCATCTGCTACCTGGGCGCCGGCGTGGCCGGCTCCGCGCTGGTCTCGGTGGTCGGCGGGTGGCTGCACACCAGCGACCTGGAGAAGTACCGGTTCTTCCTGCTGCTGTCGTTCGCGGCGGCCTGCGTGATGCTGGTGCTGCGCCTGCCCTCGGCCCGGCCGGTGCCGCAGGCGGCCGCCGCCGCAGGCACGCTGACGGAGCCTCAGGATCCGGGCGAGAAGCGCAACTTCGTGGCGCTGTTCGTCGCCGCCGGGTTCCTGGGCGCCTCGATCGCGCTCTTCTTCCGGTTCGCCAACGTGCTCTTCGCGCAGGTCTACCACCTCCCGGTGGGCGACATCTCGCTCATCCTGGGCAGCGACAAGGTCGTCAGCATCATCGGTGCGATCTTCGCGCCGGTCCTGGTCAAGCGCTTCTCGCTGCGGCCGAGCGCCGCCTTCTTCGGGTGCCTGGCCGTGGTCGGCCTCGTGCTGCAGACGCTGACCGTCCCGCTGGTCGTGTTCGTGGTGCTCTACCTGTCGCGGCTGCTGTTCAACTACTGCCTGATGCCGCTGCTGGACACGGTGGCCATGTCGGGCTTCGCACCGGCCCGGCAGGTGGTCTCGATCGCCCTGCGGCAGTCCTCGTTCTACCTGGGCGGAGCCGTCGCGGCGGCCGTCTACGGCGCGCTGCTCGGCGCGGGGCGCTGGCAGGCGGCGCTGTGGGTCTCGGCGGGCTGCGCCCTGGTCGGCTCGCTCACGATGATCCTGGTGCGGACCCACGAACCCCGACCCACCCGCAGTGCGGACGAAGAGAAGGTGCTGGAGCATGCTTGACCTCGACAACCGCGACGCCGCGGCCGCCGTGGCCGCCGACGGAACCGCGACGGGCACGCTCGTGGTGGTGGACCCGTACTCCAGCGGCTCGGTGCTGGCCCGGCGGGCGAGGGAGCGCTACGGCGTGGCCGCGGTGGCCGTGCTGACCTCCGAGACGCTGCCGCCCGCGCTGGTCGCGACCTACCCCGCGGCGGACTTCACCGCCGAGGTGCGCTTCTCCGACCCGGCGGCGACCGCCCGGGCGGTCGAGGACCTGTGCGGCGGGCGCCCGGAGTTCCTCGTCTGCGGGTCCGAGCCGGGGGTGGAGGCCTTCGACCTGCTGGCCGCGCACTGGGGAATGCGCCCCAACTCCGGCTCCTCCGAGGCGCGGCGGGACAAGTTCCTGATGCAGGCCCGGCTGCGCGAGGCCGGCGTGCGGTACATCCCGCACCACAAGGGCGCGGACACCGCCTCCGTGCTGGACTGGTGCGCCGCCAGCGGGCTCGCCGAGTACGTGGTGAAGCCGGTCAAGTCCTTTGCCACGGACGGCGTTTACTTCTGCTCGGACCTGGCCGAGGTGCGGGCCGCCTGCGAGCGGCTGTTCGGGCGGCTCGACCTGGCGGGCGAGCTGATCACCGAGGTGCTGGTCCAGGAACGCCTGGTCGGACCGGAGTTCGTGGTCGACTCGGTCTCGCTCGACGGGTCGCACTTCGTCGTCGACATGTTCCGGTACACGAAGGAGACGGTCGACGGGAACCCCGTCTACCGGGCGATGACGGCCGTGGAGGTCGGCGACCACCCGGAGATCACGGCCTACGTGGAGCAGGTGCTCACCGCCCTGGGCATCGAGAACGGCCCCGGGCACAGCGAACTGATCCTCACCGCCGACGGACCGGTGCTGATCGAGACCGGCGCCCGGATGCACGGCGGCCTGGGCGCGAAGCTCGTCGACGTGTCCTCGACCCACTCGCTGATCGACCTGACCCTCGCCGCGCGGATCGACCCGGCGGAGTACCGGCGCCGGACCGGGGTGCGGCCGTCGCTGCGCAAGGGCGTGGTGGAGTGCTTCCTCTCCTCGCCGACGGCGGGCACGGTCACCGCGAACCGGGTGCGCGAGGCCTGCGCCGGCCTGGACAGCTTCCTGTTCGACACCTGCGCCCAGCAGCCGGGCGACCGGATGGAGCAGACCGTCGACCTGATCACCTCCTACGGCCGGGTGGTCCTCGCCAACGCCGACCACGAGGCACTCGCGCGGGACACGGCCGTGGTCCTCGACCTGGACCGGCGCGGCGCACTCGTCGAGGTCCGGCCGGACGCGTAGGGCCCGACCGGCCCGGGACCGGAGCCCCGGGGAGTCGCAGCCGACTCCCCGGGGCTCCGGTCGCACGGGTCGACGGTGCGTCAGACCGCCTTGCGGAAGGCGGCCTGCTGGGTGAGGACCAGCGCCGTGATCTCCTCCGCGAGCTGCGGGCCGAGCTCGCCCCAGCCGTCCTTGTAACCGTAGACACCGGCCAGGGTGCGGGCCTCGTAGTCGCCGTTCATGATCTCGACGTCGTCGGCCGTGATGAGCCCGGGGTGGGCGACGCCGAGGGCGGCCGAGACCTTGACCAGCTCCCGGCGCAGGGTGCGCAGGTAGACGGCGGCCCGGGTGGCCTTCGAGGCCGGGTCCAGGCCGCGGGCCAGCCACGGGTTCTGGGTGGCCACGCCGGTGGGGCACTTGTCGGTGTGGCACTTCTGCGCCTGGATGCAGCCGATCGACATCATCGCCTCACGGGCCACGTTGACCATGTCGGCGCCCAGGGCGAAGGCGACGGCGGCGTTCTCGGGCAGGCCGAGCTTGCCGGAGCCGATGAAGGTCAGCTCGTCGGTCAGCCCCAGCTCGGCGAAGGTGCCGTAGACCCGGGAGAAGCCCATCCGGAACGGCAGCGCCACCGAGTCGGCGAACATCCGCGGCGCCGCACCGGTGCCGCCCTCGCCACCGTCGACGGTCACGAAGTCGACGCCGCGGTCGCCGCGCGCCATCAGCGTGGCCAGCTCCTGCCAGAACCCCAGCTCGCCCACCGCGCTCTTGACCCCGACCGGCAGGCCGGTCTCGGCGGCCAGCAGCTCGACGAAGTCGAGCATCGAGTCGACGTCGCCGAAGGCGGAGTGCCGCGACGGGGAGGCGCAGTCCTGGCCGACCGGGATGCCGCGGATCGCGGCGATCTCCTCGGTCACCTTGGCGCCCGGCAGCATCCCGCCCAGCCCCGGCTTGGCCCCCTGCGAGAGCTTGATCTCGATCGCCCGCACCGGGGCGCCCGCGACGACCTCCTTGAGCTTGTCGAGGTTGAAGGTGCCGTCCTCGTTGCGGCAGCCGAAGTACGACGTCCCGATCTGCAGCACCAGGTCGCCGCCGTTGCGGTGGTACGGGGACAGGCCGCCCTCGCCCGTGTTGTGCATCGCGCCCGCGAGCGCGGCCCCCTTGTTGAGCGCCGTGATGGCCGCGCCGGAGAGCGAGCCGAAGCTCATCGCGGAGATGTTCACCACGCTGGCCGGCCGGAACGCCTTGGCCCGCCCGCGCGGCCCGCCCAGCACCTTGGCCGAGGGGAGCGGGGCCTGCGGGTCGTGCGCGTCGGGCAGGGCGCCGGCGAAGGTGCGCTGCTTCAGGTAGGCGTGTCCCTGGACGTGCTCGACGTCGACCTCGGTCCCGAAGCCGAAGTAGTTGTTCTCCTCCTTGGCGGAGGCGTAGATCCAGCTGCGCTGGTCACGGCTGAACGGGCGCTCCTCCTCGTTGGAGGTCACGATGTACTGCCGCAGCTCCGGCCCGATCGTCTCCAACAGGTACCGGGCGTGCCCGATCACCGGGAAGTTCCGGAGCAGTGCGTGACGCTTCTGCATGAGGTCGCGGGCGGCCAGAAGCGCCACCGCGGTCGCGGCGACGGCGCCGATCCTGCGGGCGTGCATGAACGTTCCTCCTAGAGGCACGGCTCCACCGTCGTGGGGCGCAGCCGTGGTGCCGGGTCGGGCGTGGCGTCGGGCGACGGGCACGGCCGATCAGGCGTCGAACGTCCCCCGAGGAATGCGCCTCGATAGTAGGAGGCCCGGCCCGGCGGCCGGTGGTCAGGGTGCCGGTCGTGCCGGTGGGTCAGGAGACGTGCAGCAGGGCTGCCGCGAAGACCGCGGTGACCCAGGTCCAGAGCGCGGACAGGATCAGGTGCGCGGCCGTGCGGAACCGGTCGCCGCGCCAGAGCCGCGGCGAGAAGTACGCGAACTCGGCCAGCCAGCGGGCGCCCCAGAAGACCGTCTGGCCGGCCAGCAGGGTGGTGCCGAGCGGCGTGCCGGCCAGTAGTTCACGGCTCAGCAGGAGCGGGAGCAGGCCGAGCAGCACGCAGGTCAGCCCGATGAAGAACAGGTGGGCGTAGGAGACCTGGCGGGTCAGCAGGGTGGTGCCCGCCAGGTCGCCGGGCCAGCCGATCAGCCGGGGGAGGACGGCGTGACCGAGGCCGGCGCCCACCAGGACGGCACCCACCAGGCGCAGTTGGGTGTCGAGGAGCAGGAGCTGGGACATCAGTCGGCCTTCCGGAGGGCGAACGCGGTGACCAGCCCGGCCAGGCGCCGTTCGGTGACCACGGTCAGGTCCGCGGCCGCGGCCAGCCGCAGCCATTCGGCCCGGGGCAGGAAGTGCCAGGCGCCGGGCCCGTACACCGCGATGTTCGCGGCGTCGCGCAGGTGCTCCACCAGGAGCAGCGTGCCGCCCGGGCGCAGGGCGCGGGCGCACTCGGTGAACAGCGCCAGGCGGTCGGCCCGGTCGCGCAGTTCGTGGGCGGCGAAGACGGCCAGCACCGTGTCCAGGGCGCCGTCCGGCACCGGCAGCCGGTCCGGCCGGCCGGGCACCGTGCCGGGCGCGGGCGGGACGCGCCGGCGGGCCCGGCGGATCGAGCCCTCGGTGGTGAGGGCCGGGTCGTACAGGTCGACGATCCGCTGCGGTGCGCCGGGGTGGTGGGCGGCGACCGGTCGGCTGGTCTCGTCCAGGCCGGCGGACACCACGAGGTGGTCGCCCGGGCCGGCCGGGAGCAGCTCGCCGAGCCAGCCGTAGGACTGCAGGTCGGAGCGGTCGTACACCCGCCAGGTGGCGAGGGTGCTGCTGGCCAGCCAGGCCGTGGCGAGCAGCGAGCCCGTCCGGACCAGTCGGGCGGCCGGGCCCGGGAGCCGCGGGGCGAGGGCCCAGCCGCCCGCCGCGGTCAGGCAGCCGGCGGCGTACCGCGGCCAGTTGTAGCGGAGGACCTCGCGGACGCCGGAGGAGCGCGGCGGGGTGCCGGGCCGGGCGGAGGCCGGCGTCGGTGGGGGCCCAGTCCGCGGGAGTGGTGCGGTCGTCGGACGCGGGGCGGTCATCGGTGGCCCCCGTCCAGGGCGCAGAGCCGGCCCGGCTGCCAGCCGTAGTCGAGGTTCGCGACGTGGAAGGCGTTGGCGAGCACCGGCGTCGCACCGGCGAAGGGGCCGTGGTCGAAGAAGGTCAGCCGGGGCACCTCGACCGCGACCGGCACCGGCTCCCAGTGCGTCCGGACGGCCTTCACCACCAGGACCGACCGGGTCTGCGCCTCGTACTCGAAGGTGTAGGGCAGCGGGCCGGCGTACCGCCGCGCGTGCTTGGCGTCCGCGAACGGGCTGCCCGCCGGCAGCGGTGCCGGGGTGCCGGTGAGCGCGGCCCGCACGTGCAGGTCGGCCCGGCCGTCGGCGCTGACCACCTTGAACTCCAGCGTCCGGTCGACCACCCGGGTGCCGATCCGGGCCAGCCGGTAGTTGTAGCGGGAGAACGTGTTCCCGCCCAGGGCCATCAGCCGGTTGTCGGTGTCGCTGCGCAGGATCCGCAGGCCGCGCATGGTGCGACCCCCGGGCGTCGGGAAGCGGCTGAAGATCCGGTACCCGGTGAGCAGGAAGTCGCCGCCGAGGCCGGACGGCAGCCCGGCGGGCCGCAGGGCCCGGGCGTCGACGACCGCCGCCGCGACGAAGCCGTGCTCGGTGCCGGTCGGGTCGGTGTACGTGTCCAGGGCCAGTCCGGGCGGCAGCAGCGGGCGGAGCAGCTCGGGCGGCAGCGCGTAGGTGAGCACCAGCGAGTGCGCGAAGTGCGTCCGAATGGGCAGCGGGTGACGCTGCAACAGGTGCCTCACGAGAAGTCCTCCTCCGACGGTCCGACGCGGGCCACGCGGACCACGCCCCACAGCATCGACCGGTCCTCGGCCGCCAGGCCCGGGCCGGCCGGCCCCGGCTCCCGTACGCTCCGCAGCACCACCACGCCGCCCGGCCGCACCGCGTGGCGGACCGCCGCCCGCAGCCGCCGGGCGAACTGCGGGTCCGGGCCGTCCAGCACGTTGGACAGGGTCACCGCGTCGAACGCGCCGGGCGCCGAGCGCTCCAGCACCTCGGCCACGTCGCCCAGCACCAGGCGGACCGGGGGCACCGGGGGCACCGGGGACACCGGGGGCGCTGCGGGCACAGGTGGCATCGGCGGCTTCGGCAGCACTGGCGGTACCGGCGGCATCGGCGGCACCCGGTCCGGGGTGCCCGCGTCCGGCAGCTCGCGTCCGGCGAACAGGCGCCAGGCCCAGGGGTTGGCGGCGTTGGGGTGGCGACCGACCGCCCGGGCGATCCGGCGGCGCAGCACCGTGTCGAACCCGGGCGGGAGGACCCCGCGGAACTGCGGCCGCAGCGCCAGGGCGAGCGAGCCCGCCGGGCGCAGGGTGAGCCGCAGCAGCCGGCGCAGCCCCGGGCCGTCCAGCGAGCGGTGCCACTGGCGGGCCTGCTCGACCGGGTCCGCCAGCCGCAGGAACCGCTCGACCGCCGCCGGTCGCCAGGCCGGCAGCAGGGCGCCGGCGGTTCGGCGGCCGAGCCCCAGCAGGCGTTCGGCGGAGCCGTCGACCGGGTGCGCGGGCCGACCGTCGCCGCCCGCTGCGGGCTCCGTCAGCCGGGCCCGGGCGTAGGCGAGCTGGGCCGGGTTCAGGTCGACCGCGGTGACCCGGTACCCGGCCGCCGCGAGCGCCGCGGCGGTGTCACCGGCGGAGGCCACGCACAGGACCCGCGCGCCGGGTGGCGGGAAGGCGGCCAGTTCGATGCCCGGGTCCTCGTACATCCGGCCGAACAGGACCCGCGGACCGCCGGCCTGAAGCGCGGTCAGGCGCCCGCCCGACCACGGGTTGGCGCTCATCCGGCGGCCGTCCGGGGTGCGGCGGCCGGCTTGCCGGCGACCAGCCAGACCAGTGCCAGCAGGGCCAGGTCCTGCACCACCAACCGTCCCGGCTCGGGGATCTGTGCGGCGCCGAAGAGCAGCCCGCCCGCGTTGAACCCCACCACGAGCACGGTCTGCACCACCGCCGCCGCCCGGGCCCGACGGCCGGTCAGCACCCACACCCCGAGCGCCACCTCGGCCAGGCCGATCGCCAGCAGCAGCGGTGTGACCGCCCACCCCGGCAGCAGCGGCAGACCGGCGACGATCTCCCGCTGATCGGCCCGGCCGGGCCACACCTTGCACCAGAAGCCCTCGTACCACCACACCAGCGCGACCGCCGCTGCGGGCAGTCGGATCCCCCCGGACCTGATCATCGGTCGTCCTCTCGCTCGGCAGTAGCATGACCGATAAGTTGAACATGTTCAACTTGCGGTCGGCGGGCCGTCGGGAGGGTCCGGGCTCACACCCGGGCGTGGGAGGAGATGTCGGCGGTGAACTCGTCGACCATCGCGCTGGTGACGGTTCGGCGGGACTGGGCGAGCGCGGCGAGGAAGTCGGCGGTGCTCGCGCCGGCGGGCAGCTGGTCCGCGCCGGTGGGCGGGGCGACCGTCCCGTCGGCGGCGAGATCGCGTTCGAAGGCCGCCTGTGCCGCGGTCCGGGCCACGTGCCCGATGTCGGCCGGCGTGAACAGTTCGCTCGCGGCGACCAGGGCCGCCACGTCCACCTCGGCGCCGTGCCCGGTGTACCGGGACCAGATGGCCTCGCGCGCGGCCGCGTCCGGCGTGCCGATCGGGATCACGTAGTCGAACCGCCCGGGCCGCAGGAACGCCGGGTCGAGCGACCGCACCGAGTTGGTCGCGCAGACCAGCAGCCGCTCGTCGCGCTCCCGGAACCCCGGGATCAGCTTGAGCAGTTCGTTGGTGACCCCGTGCATCGCCGACGATCCGGTGCGGACGGGGGCGATCTCCTCGACCTCGTCGATGAAGACCAGCACCCGCTCCAGCTCGGCGATCCGGGCGAACGCCTCCCGCAGCCCCGCCGCGAGGCTGCCCTCGTCCGCGAGCCGCGAGGGCAGCAGTTCCACGAACGGCCAGCCGAGCCGGGAGGCCACCGCCCGGGCGAAGGTGGTCTTGCCGGTGCCGGGCGGGCCGAACAGGGTGATCGCGCGCGGCGGCTGGACGCCGTGCCGGGCCGCCCGCTCGGGTTCGGCCAGCGGCAGCACGACCCGGCGCTCGATCAGCGTCTTCTCCGCGGCCATCCCGGCCACCCCGTCCCACAGGCCCGCCGGCAGCAGTCGCCCGCCGAGGTCCGCCAGGGCGTCGGCCGAGCCGCCCGAGCCCGGCTCGGTCTTCTCGAAGTACCCGACCGCCGGCCGCCGGACGTAGCCGGCGTTGCGCAGCCCGTCGCCGAGCAGTTCCTCCTGCGGCAGCACGTACGCGATCCGCCGCACCCGGGCCTCCACCAGGCGGCGCTCCAACTCGCGCAGCAGCGCGCTCGCCAGTCCGCGTCCCCGCCACGCCGGGTGGATCGCGATCCGCATCACCCAGGCCCGCTCGCCGCCCACCTGCGCCAGGGCCGCCCCGACGGGCACCGAGCCGTGCACCGCGACGACCGCGGGCTGGCGCTCCGTCAGCGCCGCGATGCACTCGGCCAGCGAGAAGACCGACTCCTGTCCGAGGTCGGCGGTGCTGTCGATCAGGTGGACGACGCCGGCCAGGTCGTCCTCGCGGTAGTCGTGGATCAGCCAGTTCACCGATGCCCCTCTCGGATGCGTGCCGGATGCCTTCCGGTGCCGGGGACCCTAGGCGGGGTGGGCGGTCGTGGGCCCGCGCCGACCCGGACAACGGGGCGTGCACGAACCGTACGGACGGGCGGTGGCGCTGCGGGTGCACCGGGGTGGGGAGGAGTGCACCGGGGTGGGGAGGGGTGCGTGGGGGTGTGGCGGGGTGCACGGGGGTGTGGCGGGGTGTGCCGGGCCTTGTTCGGGCGGCGGGCACCCGGGTCGCCGGTCCGGCCGCCCGGTGAAAGGCTGAAAGGACCAGCCATATTCGCTGTTGTCCTGGAAGGTGGCGAAGAGCCATGGCTGAACACCCACACGCCGCGCTGATCCGCAAGGGGTACGAGGCATTCTCGCGGGGCGACATGGACACCCTGAGAGGGATGATGACCGCGGACTGCACCCAGCACGTCCCGGGCAGCAGCACGATGTCCGGTGACTTCAAGGGCGTGGACGCCGTTCTCGGCTACTACGGCCGGCTGGCGTCGGAGACGGCCGGTTCGTTCCGGGTCGAGATGAAGCACCTGTTCGTCGACGGCCGGGGGCACGTGATGTCGGTCCACCGGTTCACCGCCGAGCGGGGCGGCAAGACGATCGACATGACGGGCGGCATCGTCTTCCGCGTCGTCGGCGAGAAGATCACCGACCTCGACGAGTGCGTCGAGGACATGGCGGCGGTCGACGCGTTCTGGGGCTGACCCGACGCCCGCCCGGCCCGATCCACGCGCGGCACCGGTCCGCGTTCCGCAGAAGAGCTGCGGGACGCGGACCGATCGCTGCGGGCGGCCGGGCGGCGGGGGTGGGCCGGTGATTGCTGGTACCTGAACAGGCTTATGGTGCAGGGGAGTTGTCGAGCATCGCGGAGGGCTGCAGCGTCCTTCGGTCGGTGCGGACCGGTGATTTTTTGCGACCGCCGGGAAGACAGAACCTGCAGCTCAGATGAATGGAATCCTAAGAATCGATCTTCTGCATCCAGATCGGCTCATGCCAGAAGCATTGACATGGCGTACTCACCACATGACTCTGAGTACCGCCCGGCCGCTGGTCGGGCTGCCGTCGGACCCTGGAGGTTCCTGTGAAGTCGACTGCCACCATGAAGAAGGCCACCAAGAAGATCACCGTCCGCCGCACCGGGGACGTGCGTTTGACCTCGGCCCCCTGCGACACCCCGTACTACCGCTCCGCCTGACGGTAGCGCGGCGATCCGGCCCGGGCGCCCCGGTTCCCCGGGGCGCCCGGGTGTCCATCACACAGGGGAGTGACGTGAGCCAGGGCCCACTTGCGGTGCACGAGTTGAGTTATGTCCCCGAAGGCGACGACGTGGTGGTCGGCCGGCTGGAGACCGGCGCCTACGCCGTCTTCCCCTCGGACGGAGCCGAGTTGCTCAAGCGCCTCTCCGCCGGGACGCCTCCCGAGGAGGCCGCCGCCTGGTACGAGGAGACGTTCAGCGAACCGGTCGACATCGACGACTTCGTCGCCACGCTCCACGAGTTGGGCTTCGTCCGCGAGGACGCGGCGCCGACCGGGCCCGCCGTACGGCTCCGCTTCCAACGGCTGGGCCGGGCGGCCTTCTCGCCGTTCGCCTGGCTCTGCTACGTCGTCGTGCTGGCCGGCTGGGTGGTGACCCTGGTCCGGCACCCCGAGGTGCGGCCGGCCGCGTCGCAGATCTTCTTCACCCGGTCGCTGCTGGTGGTCCAGGTGGTGATCACCTTCGGCCAGGTCCCGCTGCTGCTGGCGCACGAGGGCTTCCACCTGCTGGCCGGTCGGCGACTGGGCCTGCCCACCAAGCTGCGCCTGAGCAACCGGCTCACCTACATCGTGGCCGAGACGCAGATCAACGGTCTGATGAGCGTGCCGCGCCGCCGACGGTACCTGGCCTTCCTGTCCGGCGTGCTGCTCGACGGCGTGGTGCTGGGGATCCTGGTGATGGTCGCCGCGGCGAACCGGCAGGCCGACGGCAGCCTCCCGCTGAGCAGCCGGGTCTGCCTGGCCCTGGGTTTCACCGTGCTGATGCGGATCATCTGGCAGTTCCAGCTCTACCTGCGCACCGACCTCTACTACGTCTTCGCCACCGCGCTGAAGTGCTACGACCTGCACGACGCGAGCAAGGCGGTGCTGTGGAACCGGATCTGGCGCCTGCTGCGCCGCCCGGAGCGCCAGGCCGACCTGAGCCGGTGGACCGAGCAGGACCGGCGGGTCGGCGCCTTCTACGGGCCGTTCATCGTGCTCGGCTTCTGCGTGCTGGCCGGGATCACGGTGAACGTGAGCATCCCGGTCACCGTCCGGTACTTCAGCCTCGCCGCCCACTCGCTGGGGGCGGGCCGGTTCGACGCCCACTTCTGGGACTCGCTGCTGTCGCTCTCCATGAACGTGGCCCAGACCGTGGCGCTGATCGTGCTGGCCCGGCGCAAGCGCCGTGCCGCCCGCGCGGCGGCCCCGGCGGCGGCCCCGTCCTCGAACTCGCCGATCGAAGGGTGAACTGACATGGCCGGTCATCGCAGGATCGTGGGCGCGAGCCCGGCAGCCCGGCTCCGGCTGGCCACCGAGGCCGGGGCCGACCGCGCGGTGGTGGCCCGCTGCCACCGGCGGCTGCGCGGACCGTACACCGGCGTGGACACCGTGCTGCGCGCCGTGCTGCCCGAGGCGGTCCGCCGGTGGCCCGAGCTGGTGGAGCACCACCGGGTGGAACTGCTCTACGGGATGCCGGAGTTGGCGGAGCTGATCGGCGCCGCGCCGCAGACCCTGCTGAGCGAGACGGACTTCGAGGAACGCACCCGGTTCTTCGGCGCCGCGATGATCCGCTGCATGAGCCAGGGCGTCGTCTCCTTCCTGATCGGCTACGCCCGCCGGGTGCGGTCCGGCGGCGGGCTGCCGCCCTACCTGGTCTTCGACGAGGTGGACCAGGCGGAGCCGACCACCCAGGAGCTCATCGCCCTGCTGGTCCGCCGGGCCGATCCGAAGCACCTGCAGGTGACGGTCTGCGCAGCCGCGGGCCCGCTGCCGGACGAGCTGGAGCAGGTCCTGGCCCGCTGCGCCGACCGGGTCGACCTGGCGGGCCCACTGTCGGCAGCCGGCAGCGAGCACGAAGTGGAGCGCGGCGATGCCGAGTTGGCCGAGGCGTACGTGGCCGGTGACGGTACCGGCGTGGACGCCGCGGAGCTGATCGCCTACCAGCGCCTCGACCCCGCGGCACGGGCGCGCCTGCACGACCGGCGGGCGGACGCGTTGGAGCAGGCGTCGCCGAGCTGGGGCATCAGGGTCGGCGCCCTCGCCTACCACCGCGAGCACGGCAGTGACCCGTCCGGCGCCGGCCGGCTCGCCCTGTTCGCGGCCCAGCGGTACTGCGTCGAGGCCGGGTTCTCCGCCTCCGTGCTGGACCTCGGCCTGCGCGGGCGCGCGGTCACGGACCCGATCACCGACCAACACGACTTCTGGGACTTCAGCCACCAGGCGGCGGCCGCCTGCATCTCGCTGAAGCGGCACGCGCAGGCGACGGAGCTGTACCTGGACGTGCTGCGGCGCTACACGGATCCCCGGATCCACATGATGACCAGCTACTCGATGGCGATGCTGCACACCCGCTTCCTGGAGCCGCGCGACCACGACCAGGCGCTGCGCTGGCAGAACAACGCCATCGCCATCGCCGGCCTGCTCCCCGACCCGGCTGACCGGCTCAGCTTCGGCGTCTTCCACGACAACGCGCTGGCCCTGATCCAGATGCACCGGGGCAAGCTGACCGAGGCCCTGGAGCTGATCGAGTCCTGCATCACCCGGCTCGACGCCGAGCTGACGGACGACGAATGGAAGCTCCACCGCTCGCAGTTGCTCTACAACCGGGCCCGACTGCTGACCGCCACCGGCCGGCTGGACGAGGCGTTCGCCGACTTCACGACACTGGTCGACCTCGACCCCTACTACACCGACTACCTCTCCGAGCGGGCCCGGATCCACCGGATCCGCGGCGACTACGCCGCCGCCCTCGCCGACTACGACCGCGCTGTCGAACTGGCTCCACCGTTCCCGGAGTTGTACTACAACCGCGGAACGGCACGGGTGAGCGTGGGAGACACCGCCGGCGCGCTGGAGGACTACGCCTACGTCCTGGAGATGGAGCCGGACGACATCGACACCCGCCTCGCGCGCGCCGAACTGCTCCTCGAACTGGAGGACTTCGACGCCGTCGAGGCCGACGTGGCGGCCGGTCTGGAACTGCGCCCCGAGGAGCCCCGGCTGCTCTGCATGCGCGGCACCGTGCTGCTGGAGCGCGGCCGGCCCGCCGAGGCGTTCGAGGCGCTCGACGCGGCCGTGCAGCGCGATCCCAAGTACCCCGCCGCGCTGCTGAACCGGGCGGTCGTGCAGTACCAACTGGACCGCTACCAGGCGGCGGTGGCGGACCTGACCGTCCTCCTCGACCTCGTCGGCGACGACCCGGACGTCCTCCTCAACCGCGGCATCGCCTACCTGGCCGAGGGCCACCCGGCGCTCGCCCTGGCCGACCTCGACCATGCGCTGACCCTGCCGGGCGCGGACGTGCCGGAGCTGGAGGAGCAGCGCGAGCGGTGCCTGGCGCTGGTGGGGGGCGGGGAGGAGTGACGGACGCCGGTGCGCCGGACCGGCCGAGCTAGTCGATCCCGGGGTGCTGGATGGGGCGGTTGCGGTACAGCGTTCGCTTCTTCGCCCCCGCTCGGGAGGGGGCGTAGCTGAACGCCGTGGCCATCACAGTGCGGTCCGGCGGAAGGGTGGCGTTGATCCGCACCACGTGCGGGTGGGCGAACCGCTCCACAAGCGGGAGGTGCATCCAGACCCGCAACCAGATCGGATAGTCGTGGATGCGCAACGGGAGGCTCTGGACGTCGACAAGGTGGTTCCAGCCGGTGATCCGCATCAGGGGGACTCCTCTGGTGGGCAGGGTTGGTTCGGGGTGGAGGGTCGGGCGGCGTACTCGTCGGTGAGGATGTCGCAGGTGCAATAGTCGCCCGTGCACGGGCTGCCGGTCTCGGCCCCGTACGGACCGATCCCGTTCATGAGCCGGAGCACCTCGGCGCGTTCCGCCACGGCGAGGGCGGGCAGCGAGGTCCGGGGTGGCAACCGCCGGGCGACGGGAGGGTCGTCCAAGTCGCCGACAACTCGAGCGTCGATGAACAAGGTGAGGAGCGGACGCTCGGGAAAGTCGTTGAGCCGCAGGACCCACCAGTGTCCGGCGTCCCGGGCTGCGTAACGGAACACACGTGTGCCGGTGTCGTGCCAGGCCACCTTTGAGGGCAGTGGCGTCATGATCGATCCTCCGGGCCGGTGAAGCGGACAGGTGCTGCCCGAGCCTGACGTACCCGGGCTGGATCTCGACTACCGCCCGACTGCCCTCGGGTGGTCGGGCCGGTTCAGGCCCAGGGCAAGGTGCTGCGGGTGCTCCAGTACTGGGCGGCCGGCTGGGCGAGGGTGGTGAGGGTGGTCAACTGATCCGGGGTGACGGTGAGTTCGGCGGCGGTGAGGTTGGAGGTCAGCTGGTCCTCGGTGGCCGCGCCGGAGAGGACCAGGTCGGCCCAGGGTTGTGCGGCGGCCGCGGCCAGGGCGAGGGCGTCGCAGGAGGTGCCGGTGCGGGTGGCGAGTTCGCGCAGGGCGGCGGTGTCGGGGCCGGTGGCGTTGCGGTCGGCGAGGCGGCCGTTGGCCATGCCCTCCTTCACCACCACCAGCCAGCCGGCCCGGTGCGCCGCGGCCAGGGCCGGGGCGGCGGAACGCTCCAGCAGGTTCCAGGTGGCCTGGACGGCGGTGAACAGCGGCTCGCCGTCGACCGTCACCGCGAGGGCGGCCCGGACGGCCTCCGCCTGGGCCGGTCCGCTGGTCGACAGGCCGACCCGGACGCCCTCCGCCGCCAGTGCCGCCAGGCGGGCGTGCAGCTCGGGATCGGTCAGGGCGGGGCTGTCGGGGGTGACCGAGTGCACCAGGTACACGTCCAGGTGCCGGCCCAGCCGCTGCCTGGTCTCCTTGATCTGACGGTCGAACACCGCCGCCGAGTGCTCCTTCACCTCGTGCACCGGAACGCCCGAGGCGCGCCAGTCGGCGGTGTAGGTGTAGCCCCACTTGCTGCCCACCACGACCTCGGCCGCGGCCTCGGGACGGGCGGCGAGCCACTCCCCGACGAACTCCTCGGCCCGGCCGTAGGAGCGCGCCGCGTCGAAGTACCGCACGCCCGCCGCGTACGCCGCGTCGAGCAGGGCGTGCGTCCGCGCGCGCATCGCCTCGACCGTGCGCTCGGCCGGCAGGTCGAGCTCGCGGCCGAGCGTGATGTAGCCGGGCCGGCCGGTGGCGGCCGTGCCCAGCCCGAACCGCGTGATCGGCGGGCCGGCGGGAAGAGCGGTGGTGCGCGGGGTGGGCACTGGGCGGGATCCCTCCGTCGACAGGATTGCGTCGCAGCTCAGCCTATGCGGCCCACGGACGCTCGGTCCGGTCGGCGCGGCTGCCGGGCGGCCCGGGGCCCGATTACGGCGCGCCGGTCGCTCGAAGGCGCGTGATGAGCTCATCGGCAGCGGCGAGTCGCTGCTTGACGAGGTCCAGTTCGGCGCGGTGGCGCACGCGTTCGTTCGCCACTGCGGCAGCCAGGGCAAGGCGGTCCCGTTCCTCGGACCGGGCCCAGGCGAACTGCAGCTCGACCTGCCGGGTGAAGAGTTCGTTCTCCTCCTCGGCGATCTCCAACTGGTCCTCCTGCAACTCCTGGAGCTCCTGGCGCAAGTGAGTGATGCGCCGGCCCAGCTCGGCACGGAGGTCCTCCAGGGCCGTGATCTTCTCCTGCAGGTCCTGGGCCTTCTCCCGCCGCAGGCGCACGATGTCCGCTTCCACGGCGAGGTGCCTCTCGAAGGCCGCGCTGAGCTCGATGCTGGCCTTCCGGCGGCGCTCGGTGATCTCCTTGCGGAAGTCGTGGAGCTCGTCGCGGGCAGCGTCGAGCTCCGGCAGACCGGCGCCACCGGGCGGCAGCGAGAGACGAACCCGGCTGCTGCGCGGCGCGGTGGCGGACTCCGTCCGGCTCGCCCGGCGGTCGGCGGCGTGCAGCCGGTCCAGCCTGATCCATTCGTCCTTCCACCGCTGCACCCGGTCCTCGTTGCGACCGGCGGGGATCACCTCTCTCCGGCCCGCCTTCTGGGCGTCGGCGAAGCCGTGCAGGACCTGTACCAGGCGGATCAGGACCTCCTGGGTCGGCAGGCGCCTGCCGCTGAGCAGGTCGCTGATCGTGGAGGCAGGCAGCCGCTCCCCGCCGCCGGCCGCAGCCGCGGCCTCGATCTGTCGGAGCGACGGCTTGCCGCCCGATCCGCGCAGGGTCTCCACCCGATCTATGAACGTGGCGAGCGCCTCGTCGAATCCCGGGGCCGGTTCTGCCGGTCCCGCGCCCAAGTGTTGCTTCACCCATGCTCCCTGACGATCCTTCGGGGATGCACCACAGTAGGGCGTCCGCCGGTGGGGAGTCGCGCACATCGGACAGGTCCGTACGGTGGTGCCGTCCAGGTCCCGGCAGGGGCCGGACAGCGTCGTGCATCGCTGCACAGTCCCCCGTCCGCCCCCGTCCGGTAGCGGCCGGGCCTGTGCGGGGAGCTGGCGGGGCGAGCTGGGTGAGAGCTGGAGTGAGGGCATGGAAATCGATGCGAACAGCCCGCACCCGTCCGTCGCCGGCCCCGGCTCCCACACCGCTGCCGGACCGGTACCGAGCCCGGAACCGACGCCCACCCGGGAGCGCCTGCTGGACCTGGTGGCGCTCCTGCTGCTCATCGTCCTGGCCACGGTGGTGTTCGCCGTGGCGGGCCCCACCGCGTTCGCCGCGGTCAACGGTGCGGGGGTGGGCCTGTTCGCCACTTGGCGCGCCGCTCGGCCGCGGCGGTGACCCCGAGCGGCGCTGGGGAGCGGCCCGCGAGCAGGAATCGTCGGCATCCAATGCGCGATCGCGGGAAGGCTAGAGGTCGTTGTCACCGGAACGGGCGGCGGGCTGCCGTCGGCTGACACCTGGGAGGGGCCATGAGTGACGACGGTTCGGGCGGCGGTGGGGACTTCGACACCGGGTCCGTGGACTTCGGGCCGGCCGGGGCAGACGGCGGGTGGCACGACCACGACCCGTACGTGGATCACGACTTCGGGACGCATGCGGACACCGGCGGGGCGGATCCGTGGCACGACGCCGGCGGCGCCGCGGACCCCTGGGTCTCGCCGGCGGAGCCCGCCCACGCCCCGGAACCCGTTTCCGGGTCGGGCCTCGATCCCGTCCTGTTCCCGGACCTGGACGTCGCGCTCGAGGTCGTGCCCGCCGTGGTGCCCGGGTTCGGGTACGACCCGCACGACGGGGGCGTGGTGGGCGACACGTTCTGGAGCGAGCAGCACTGGCACGAGCAGGAACGGCCGGACACCTGTGCGATCGAGGCCCAGGGCATGGTGCTGGCGGACCTGACCGGGAGCCGCCCCACCGAGGCGGAGCTGACGGCGGTGGCGCAGGAGCACCACTGGTACCTGCCCGGCGGGGGGACGCCGCAGGCCGACGTGGGCCTGCTGCTGGAGCACTACGGCCTGGACGCGCACACCCACGAGAACGCCGGACTCGCCGACATCGAACACGCCTTGTCCGAGGGCAAGGGGGTCATCGCCGCCGTCTCGGCCACGGTGCTGGACGGGCCGCCCGGGCCGGACACCCCACTGGCGCAGATACCGGGGCTCCCGGTGCTGCCCGCCGACCACGCCGTCCAGGTGATCGGGGTGGACCGGACCGACCCCGGCTCGCCCGTCGTGGTGCTGAACGATCCGGGCCAGTGGATGGGGGAGGGCGCACGGGTCCCGCTGCACCAGTTCCTCGACAGCTGGGCCGGCTCCGGCCACTACCTGGTGACCGCCTCCAGACCCGACACCACCCAGCCGTGACCGCACCCGCACCCGCGTCCCGGCACGGGGACGGGGAGATGACCTTGGGGGTTCCATGCGCGCCTTCGGCGACCTGCGCCGCGCCGTCCTCGACCTCTTCGACCGGATCGAGGCGCTCGCGGCCGCGTCGGCCTACGCGCCGCGCGCCGCGGTCGACCGCGCCGCCGCGGCCCGCACCCGCGTCGAGGAGGGCCGATTGACCGTGGTGGTCTGCGGCGAGTTCAAGCGCGGCAAGTCCACCCTGCTCGGTGCGCTGCTGCGCGAGCCCGAGCTCTTCCCCGCCGACACGCTGCCCGCCACCAACGCCGTCACCGTGGTCCGCTGGGGTGCGACCGAGACGATCACCGCCGTGCTGGCGGACCCGGGCGGGACGGGGGCCGAACGCCGGATCCCGCTCACCAGGGACCGGATCGCCGAGTACGTGACCGAGGAGGGGAACCCGGGCAACGCCCGCGCCGTCGTCGCCCTGGAGATCGAGACCCCGCTGCCCGCGCTCGACTCGGGCCTCGTCTTCGTCGACACCCCGGGCGTCGGCGGCGTCCAGGACGAGCACACCGCGACCACCCTCGCCTTCCTGCCGAAGGCGGACGCGCTGCTGTACGTGCTCGACACCGAGCGGCCGATCCTCAGCAGCGACATCGACTTCCTCGACCGGGCGCTGTCCTCGGCGCGGTTGACCGGCACCGAGGACAGCCTCGTGGCGGTGCTGACGAAGCTGGACCTGACGACCGAGGCGGCGGTGCTGCTCCGCGAGGCGGAGGCCGCGCTCGCGGCGCTCGCGGGACGGCCGGTCACGGTAGTCGGCGTGTCCGCGCGCGCCGAGGCCCGCCACCGGCGGACCGGGGACCCGGCGGCCCGGGCCGCCGGGAACTTCGCCGCGCTCGAGTCGGCCCTGTGGGACGCGCTCGGGCGACGGCGGGTCAAGGCACTGCTCGGTGACGGGCTGGGCGCGCAGCAGGAACTCGCCCGAGCCGTGCTCGCCCCGCTCGACGCCGCCGAACAGGCGGCCCAGGACCGCACCGGGAAGGTGCTGGACGACCTGCGCCGCCGGGCGAAGGACCGCAGCGACCACCTCGACCGCCTGCAGGCCAACCGCGCGCAGTGGGAGGCGACGCTGAACCAGCGGCTGCAGGAGGCGGCGGACACCGTCGCGTTGACGGTGCTCACCAAGCTGGAGGCCAACTGGACCCGGTTCCAGGAGGTCTACCTGCCGGAGGCGCTGACGACGGGTGACACGGACCGGCTCACCGAGCGGCTCGCCGCCGACCTGTCGGTGCTGCTCGGCGACGCGCTCGCGCTGGCGGACCGGGCCGCGGCCGCGGCCGTGGCGGCCTTCGGCGTCGAGGCCGGGATCACGGTGGCCGCGCCCGCCCCGCCGGACCTGCCGACCGTCCCGCCGCCCGCACTGCCGAACGCCCCCGGCTTCGTGCCGCAGTCGATCAGGAACAGCGGGATCCTGGTCGCCCGCAGCACGGCGGCCGCCAGCAGCATCGGGGGGACCGTCGGCGGCGTCCTCGGCTCGCTGCTGCTGCCCGGCCTGGGCACGGTCGGGGGTGCCGCGCTCGGCAGCGCGATCGGGTCGGCCGTGGGTGGCGTGCTGGGGTACCGGAGCTCGGCGACGATGGTCCGCGACCAGCGCACCGAGACGCGCCGGACCAACCTGCTGCGGCTGTTCCTGCCCAGTCACCCGGCCCAGCAGGCACACCTGCACGGCCTGCTCAGGATGCGCTTCGCGGCGCTGCGGCCCGCCGCGGTCGGGGAGTTGCGCAGCCGGATCGAGAGCGAGCGGCAGGTGGCGCAGAACACGCTGCGCGCGCTGCGGGACGAGGAGCAGGCGCAGCAGGCGCGGCGCTCCGCGGACAGCAGGGCCCACCGCGAGCAACGCGCCCCGCTGGAGGCCTTCCTGACGGAGAACGCCGCGCTGCTGAAGGAGGTGCTGGGGTTCGGGCGGCCGGCGCAGGCCCAGCAGCCCCCGGCGGGCGCGGCGGCCGGTGGCGCTCCCGCCGTCTCGCCGGTCCCCGCTCCCGCCGTCTCGCCGGCCCCCGCGCCCGCCGTCGTGCCGGCCCCCGCTCCCGCCGTCTCGCCGGCCCCCGCGCCCGCCGTCGTGCCGGCCTCCGCGCCCAGCGCCGTGCCGGCCCCCGCGTCCGGCGCTGTTCCGGTCCCCGCGCCCGCCGTCGTTCCGGTCCCCGCGCCCGGCGCCGTTCCGCCGGCGACGGGTGACGACGGCAGCTGGGCGGACGAGTGACCGTCCGCGCCCGGGCCCTGCGGGCCCTGGACACCGCCCTCGCGCAGCTCGGCCACGACCCGGCGCTCGCCGGAGTCCGCACCGCGGTCGGGGTGCTGCGCGACGACTTCGCGCGCACCATGCGCGTCGCCCTCGTCGGCCGGGTCAGCTCCGGCAAGTCGACCCTGGCCAACGCGTTGCTGGAGGGCGACTTCGCGCCGACCGGGATCCTCGAACTCACCTACAACGTGACCTGGTTGCGCCACGCCCCGGACCCGGCGGTCACCGTGCACTTCCGGGACGGCCGGGCGCCCGAGCCGCGCGACCTCGCCGACCTGGCGGCGCTCGCCGCCCGCACCCGCACCGGCCACGAGAGCCCTGCCTACCTCGCCGCGATCTCCCACCTCGACGTGTCCCACCCCAACCCGCGGCTGCGCGGCTACGACCTGATCGACACCCCCGGCCTCGACGCGCTCGGCGGCGACCCGCAGGCCGCGAAGACGCTCGCCCTGCTGGGGCGCAGCGCTGCGGAGGTGACCCGCGAGACGGCCGCCGTCGCCGCGCGGGCCGACGCGATCGTGCTGGTCTTCCCGCGGGCGGTCTCGACGACCGACGCCGCCGTGGCCGCCGACTTCCTCCAGGGCGGGAGCGGCGGTCCGGTGGACCCGGTCGCGGTGGTCGGAGCGCTGACGAAGATCGAGCACCACTGGCCCGACCACGATCCGCTCACCCAGGGCGCCCGGGACGCCGCCCGGCTCATGCGGTGGCCGCAACTGCGGCGCACGGCCTACGAGATCCTGCCCGTCGCGGGTCGACTCGCCGCGGCCGCCGCCCGGTTCACCGAGCAGGACCACGCCGGGCTGGCCGAGCTCGCGGCGCACCCCGACCAACGCGGCCTCGCGGCCCGGGCGGAGAATGCGCAGCTCTTCGCGGCGGCCGACAACGGGCTGCCGCTGCCCGCCGACGTCCGAGCCGGGCTCTGGGAGCGGTTCACCGGCTGGGGGCTCGTCACGGCCTGCGGGCTCATCCGCGAGGACCCGGGGACGAGCGCGGAGCGGCTGCGCGGCGAACTCGCCGAGCGCAGCGGACTGACCGGACTGCGGCAGCTGCTGGAGAGCCACTTCGCCGC
This sequence comes from Kitasatospora sp. NPDC058965, assembly GCF_042741245.1. Taxonomy (NCBI): domain Bacteria; kingdom Bacillati; phylum Actinomycetota; class Actinomycetes; order Kitasatosporales; family Streptomycetaceae; genus Kitasatospora; species Kitasatospora sp. NPDC058965. The sequence continues at coordinate 59,335 of NZ_JBHYKG010000003.1, read as the reverse complement.
CCGGGCCGACGCGATCAAGCTCCACCGGACCGTCACCCGCGCGCAGGGCCTGGCGGACGGCCCGGCCGCCCGGCTGAGCCCGCGTCAGCGGGACACCGCCCGGCGCGTGCTGGCCGGGATCACCCGGCTGACCCACGACCACGCGCTGCGGGAGCTGGGCGTACTGCGCGCCCTGGCCCTGGGCGAGTTGCAGCTCGACGCCATCCGGACCACCGAACTCGCGCGCCTGTGCGGCCGGTTCGGGGACACCGCAGCCGCCCGGCTCGGTGCTGCGGCCGACGCGGGGCCGTCCGAGCTGGTCCGGCTCGCCGGCGAGGGCCACGCCCGGTGGTCGGCGGCCGTGCTGGACCCCTGGCACCGCGCCGCCGACCTGGCCGCCTGCCGGACCGCGCTCGCCGTCTACGACGGCCTGCTGCACGACCTCACCGGAACCGCCGAACGGAGTCCCTGCCCGTGACCGAGCCCATCCTCGCCGTCGACTTCGGCACCACCACCACGGCCGCGGTCCTGGTGACCGGTGCTGGGACGCAGGGTGTGGAGGAACCGTCGGGCCGCGGCCGGACCTGGCCGTCGGCCGTGTACGCCAACGGCGCCACGCTCCTGGTCGGCAGCGCGGCCCGGGCCGAGCGCCACGTGCACCCCGAGCGGTTCCGGGACGCCTTCAAGCCCGAGCTCGGCGGCGACCGGCCGATCCGGCTCGGCGACCGCTCCTTCCCCGTCGTCGAGCTCGCCGCCGCCGTCCTGGCGGCCGTGAAGCGGGCGGCCGAGCAACTGCACGGCTCCCCGGTCGACCGGGGCCTGTTCACCGTCCCGGCCGAGGCGGCCCGGTACCCGGCCCGCACGGAGGCGATGGTCGAAGCGGCGCACCGGGCCGGCTTCGAGACCGTGGAACTGCTCGCCGAACCGGTGGCGGCGGCGCTCGGTCCGCTCGGCGGAACACCGCCGGCCGCGGGCTCGCTGCTGCTGGTCTACGACCTCGGCGGCGGCACCTTCGACACCGCGCTGGTGCGGGTCGACCGCGACGGCCACACCGTGCTGGGCCAGGCGGGCATCACCGGGGGAGGCCGCGAGCTCGACGCCGCGCTGTACCGCGAACTGGCCGCCGGCAGCGGGCCGGAGCTCGTGGCCTCGCTCGGACGGCCCGGCACTCGCGGTCGGCTCGCGGACCTCACGGTCGGGCTGCGGCACCGGCTGACCGACACCCCGTTCGCCGAGCAGTCGTTCGACCTGGCGGGCGCGCCGGCGGGCGGGGTCCGGCTGTCGGCCGGGCGCACCCGGCTGGAGGCGCTGGCCGCACCGCTGCTCGCCGACACCGTCGCCTGCGTCCAGGGCCTGTTGGCCGGCTGCGGGGTGGGGCCGGCCGAGGTGACCGCCGTGCTGCTGGCGGGCGGCCTGTCCCGGATGCCCGCGGTCGCGCCCGGGCTGCGCGCACTGGGCCTGCCGACCGTCAGCACACCGGATCCGGAGCTGGCGGTGGTGCGCGGAGCCGCGGTGTTCGCCGCGGGGGCGGCCCGACGGGTGGCACCGGCCTGGCCGCAGGAGCCCCGCGAGCGGCCGATGCGCTGGCGGCTGCCCGGTGACTGCGGCACCCTCCTGCACTGGCTGCTCGCACCCGGGGACCGGTACCGCACCGGGCAGCCGATCGGACGGGTGCGGCTCGGCGACGGCGCGGTCCTGGCCCTGTGTGCCGAGGCGGACGGCACCGTGGCCGAGGTGCACGCCGCTCCGGGGACGACGGTCTGCACCGGCGACTGGCTGGTGACGGGACTGGCGGACGCGGCCGGACCGAACGCGTGAGCCCGGACGCCCGAGAGGCGGGCGGCCCGCGGGCGGACCCGCCAGGACCGACGACAAGGGATCCGAAGGCGCCAGGACCGACGACAAGGGATCCGAAGCCACGTGATCCGGAGGAACGCGGACCGAAGGCATGCGAATGGAAGGAAGAGTGGGGACCGATGGCCGAGCACTCCGCCACCCGGACCGGCCGCCTCATGGCGGAGCTGCGCGCCGGGGCCGTGTTCCGCGCGGTGGCGCCGATGGAGGCGGTGCCGGGTTGGCCGCTCCCGGCCCGCCGGCGCCGGGCCGGCGCGGAGCCGGTGGTCGCCCTGCGGTTCCCGCTGCACACCCACCGGGCGGTGCGCGAGGGCGGTGCCCTGCTCTTCCCGCCGTTCGCCACGCTGACCGCCGACTGGGCCACCGGGCGCGTCGTCGAGTACACGGACCTGCGGTACAGCCGGCCCTGGCCGGTGCCCGGCGGAGCATCGGAGCCGGTGGGCTTCTTCCCGCACGAGGCGGTGCGGACCACCCTCGGCGCCTACACCGCCGACCGGGAACGGCTGTTGGCCGGGTACGACGACCTCGCGGACGCGTTGGCCGCGGAGCGCGCCTTCGGCGGCGCGCCGGACTTCGCCGAACTGCTGCGGCGCCTGCTCGAACCGGGCCTGGAGCCGTACTACCGCGCGCTCGCACCGCGGTTCCTCGACCGCTTCCTCGGCCCGGGACCGTCCGCAGCAGGCTGACGTACCGGGGTCGGGCGGCAGCGGTCGCCCGACCCCGGGATGACGCTCCGTCAGCAGGGCTCCTGGGCGGCGACGCTTCCCCGACCCGGCGCCGTCGGCGCACCGGGGCCGGTCTGCGGCGGGCGGCCGACCGGGCCGACGTTCCGTCAGCAGGGCTCCTGGAGGGCGCGCCGGTACGCCCACCGCAGGTCGTCGGCCAGTGCCGTCGCCCGGGCGAGCCCGAGCGCGCCGGCCCGTGCGAGCGCGCGGTCCACGGCCAGGCCGGTCAGGTCGAGGTGCTGCAGCAGGTAGGTGCGCAGTGGCGCGGTCCCGGCCTGCTCGCGTGCCGCGGCGAGCAGGCCGGCGAGCCGGTCCGGCGGCAGGTCGGCGGCGCCGGGCGGGTCGAACGGGAAGCCCAGCCGCAGGAAAGCGTCGACCGCGGCGGCGCCGCCCGCGTCGCACCGCTGGACGGCCAGGCCCACCGCGGCGTTGGTGGCGAACGACAGCACGGGCGGGTCGGCTGCGAGGCCGTGCGCCTGTCCGGCCGCGCCGACCGCTGCGGCAGGGTCGAGGTCCTCGCTCGATCCGGCACCGCGCTGGTCGACGCGGTTGAGCACGACGGCCACGGCGCGCGGGTCGAGCCCGGCCGCGAACTCCCCGACCAGCTGCCCGGTCCGCACCCCGGACGCGCTGCCGATCTGCGTGTAGTCGACGGTGACGACGCAGCCGTCCGCCTCGGCCAGCACGGTGCGGAGCACCGCCTCGGTGTGGGCGGCGGCCGCGGACCGCGCCGAGGCGCCGGGCCCGGTCGGTCCGGCGTCCACCCCAGGGGTGTCGATCAGCAGCAGGGTGCCCTGCCCTTGGTAGCCCGGGACCGGGACCCGGACCCGGGGCAGCCAGCGGGCGGCCCCGGCCACCTGCCGGGCGGGCAGCACGGTCAGGGCGAGCCGCACCACGTCGCTCAACTCCGCCAACACCGACCGCACGTCGTCCGTCCCCCGGTACTCGGCCCGGAGCTCCGCGGGCCGCGTCAGGAGGTGCTCGGCGGTGTGCCGCAGGGCCGGCCGGTCGGCGAACGCGCCGGGGTCGACGCTGCCGAGCGCGCGCGCCAATTCCTCGACCAGCGCCCGGTGTTCGTCCCGCATGCGGGCGGGTACGGCCAGGGTCGGGGCCGTGTCGCCCCCCGGTGCGGGCGCGGGCACCGGTACGAAGGCGGTGGCCAGCAGGGTCGCCGGCCGCACCGGGTGCGGGGCCACCGCCGCCCCGAGCACCGCGCACAGCAGCGTCGACTTGCCGGCCTTGAGCGGCCCGACGAACGGGATCCGCAGCTCGCCGCCGCGTTCGGTCAGCGCGTGGAGGTCGGCGCGCAGCCGCTCCGGCGCACCGCTCCCGGTCAGTGCCGCGCCGAAGACCGCCAGCAACTCCCGCGCCACCGGGCTGAACCGGTGGCCATCGGCCAGCACTGCGGCGTTCCACCGGTTGCGCCCGGCGGCGAGGTCGGACTCCGTGCGCCGGATCTGGTTGAGTGCCCCCGTCAGCCGCCTGGCCCGCCGGCGGCTCTCGCCGAGGTCCTCGCGCACCCGGTGCTGCCAGCTCTCCGGCAGGCCGTCGAGCTCGTCCAGCCACCGGGCGTACTCCCCGGGCGCGGCCACCGCGTCGAGCAGGCGGCCGCAGAGGCCGTCCACCTCGGTCCGCCACCGCGCGCAGATCCGGTCGGCGGTCTCCCGACGGTCCGTGGTGCCGGGCGGCAGCACCGGGGCGGGGACGGTCCCGCGCTGCCCGGGCAGGTCCGGCGCCGCGACGGGCGAGGGGCGGAGCGCGTCGACACCGGGGCACACCTCGACGGCCGCCGCCCGGATCCGTGCGAGCCGGCGGCGGTACGTCGTCACCTCGCCGTCCAACGCCTGAGCGGCGGTACCGAGCGCGCCGGCGAGCTGCTCCGCGACCTCCTCCAGGGCGGCGAGGGCCGCCGGGGCGAAGTCCGCCTCGGCTCCCGCCGCCCGGCGGATCGCCCGGGTCCCGTCGTGCACCGCGCGCTCACGGCCGGCCGCGACCGCCCGGCGGAACTCGGCCACCGCGGCCGCGGCCACCGGCACCGGCCAGGCGGTGTACCGCAACGCGTCGGCGAGCAGGTCGGCGTGGGCGGCGGTGCTCGCCCCGCGGGTCTCGGCGAGGTCGCCCAGCGCGGCCAGTGCCTCGTGCAGCGCCCGGACGCCCGGCCACACCTGCGGGTCGCACCGGTGCAGCGAGCCGGGCGGCAGCGGGTCGGGAACGGTGCGGGCGGCGGCGCGCAACCGCCGGGCCCGCTCCCACACCGGGTCCCCGTCGGCGCCGAACAGGTCCCGGGTGCCCTCCTCCAGGGAGGCCAGCCGGTCCAGGGCACGGACCAGCAGCGACCAGGCCGCACCGCACTGTGCCGGCGCCGGCGTGGCCACTACGCGCCCACGCCCCGCTGCTCGTACTCGGCCAGCCGGGTGAGCAACGAGCCCAGCCGGAGCTGCTGTTCGTGGGTCCGGGCCAGCAGGGCGGTCAGCGCGTCGAGACGGCGCTGCTTCTCGTGGGCACTGAGCCGGGAGGAGTCGACCGCCCGCTGCACGGTGTCGCGCAGCGAGACCAGGAAGTCGCCGACGTGGCCGAAGTAGGCGTCCAGGGAAGCGCGCACCTCCTTGGCCACGTAGTCGGCCAGCTCGCCGCGCAGGGTGTCGAGTTGGGAGTCGAAGGCGGTGCGCAGCGCGGCGGCGACGGCCTTGCGGGAGACCTGGTGGTGGTGCACGTCGTAGCTGCTGCCGCTGTGGTGCACGACGACCCGCTTGGTGAACGTCTTGGGGAAGAACCAGCTGACCAGCGGGACCTCCTCCTCGCTGTCCCACCCGGAGCTGTACCGGGTCTCGGAGCGCACGGTCGCCTTCGGCAGCTCCACCGTGATGGCACCCTCGCTCACCACCGGCTTCGGCACGTCCAGTTGCACCGCGAAGGTCTGCGACAGCTTCGCCGTGGAGGAGGCGAGCAGGGCCCGCACCTCCCGTTCCTGCACCTCGATCGCCCGCGCCGCCAGCCCGTCGACCCGCCGGCCCAACTCCGTGCGCGCCAGGCCGAGCACCTCGCCGAGCTGGTCGGCCACGGTGGCGCTCATCCGGGCCGCGTAGGCGTCCGCGGCGGCCGGGGAGTCGAACTCCTTCAGGTCGGCGTCCCCCTGCTCCGCGAGCACACCGTTGGCGAGGATGCGCCGGCCGCGGTCCAGGACGGCCAGCACTCCCGGGAACCGCTGTCGCCGCGGCGGGGGGACCGCGCTGCCGGGGGAGGCCTCCAACAGGGCCACCACGTCCCGGCCCTGGTCGCGCACCTCGCCGACGAACTTCTCCAGGTCGCGCCGGAACGCCCGGACCAGCGCGGCCGGGTCCGGGAGCGCCGCGCGGACGGCCTCCAGCCGTTGCAGGTCGCGGTCGAGGTCGGCGAGCGCCGCGGCGATCTCGGCGCCGCCGGTGCCGGTGGCGCCCACTTCGAGCCGGACCACCGGGTCGAGCCGGTCCACGGCGTCGAGGTGGCGCCGCAGGCCGGAGCCGAGCAGGACGGGGACCGCGCCGGCGCGCAGCCGGCCGAGGGCTTGCTGCGCCAGCGCGGTGACCCCGCTGCGCTCGACCACCTGCAGGGCGTCGCGCCGTACTTGGGGAGCGGTCAGCGCGGGGCGGATCTCCTCCCACGCGGAGAACGGGGCGCGCTCGCGCATCAAGGCCCGCACCGCCTCGCTGTCGCCGGGTGCGAAGGCGTCCCCGTCGCGGTCGGCCTCGATCAGCACCCGGGACCCGCTCAGGCCCCAGGTGGCGACGGACTCGAAGACCTGGGCGGCGGCCTGCTCGGCGGTGAGGCCCAGCCCGGCGGCGACGGCGGCCCGGGTCTGCGCCGGCCCCTGGTCCGCGTTCCCGCCGTAGCCGCGCAGGTCGACCTTGTTGACCACGGCGAGGATCTTCTCCCGCCCGATCACCGCCAGTTGCGGGCCGAGCAGCTCCCTGATCTGCTCCGCGGCGCTGCTGCCCATCTGGGTGAAGTCGAGGACCACCAGGACCACGTGGCTGGCCCGGAGCACCGCGTCCAGCACCGCGCCGAGCTGGCTGGACAGGGCGTACTCGTTGGGTCCCGGTGTGTCGACCAGCACGAGCTCCCCGCCGGTGGCCCCCGCGACGGCCGAACCCGACCAGAACCCGCTGCGCAGCTCGGGCAGTTCGTGCAGCTCGCTGATCACGTCGCCGGCGTTCGCCAGCACCGCCAGCCGCAGCAGGTCGTTCAACCGGGTCAGCACGGCGTGGATCTCGGCCCGGCCCCGGTACTCGACCAGCACGGGCGGTACGGTGCCCGCGGTGATCTCCTGCAGCAGCGGCACGAGTTGGCTGTGCTCCTCGGCAGGGCGCCAGCCGGAGCGCCCGACCTCGGTCCGCACGGACTCGACGACCCGGTCGAAGAAGGCGACGGTGTCCGGGGGGACCGTCATCTCCGGCCACTCGGGATCCAGGCCGTCGACCAGCCGGATCCGGGTCGGCAGCGTGGTCATCGGATTCGCCCGCGCCGGCAGCAGCGGATATCCGACGAGGGCGTTGACGAGGGTCGACTTGCCGGCCTTCATCGGCGCCACGATCGGCATCACCAGGTGCAGGTCGCGGACCGTGCGCGCGTGTCCGCCCAAGTCCCGCCGCACGCGCTGGGCGTCCGCGGCGTAGGCCACCCCGAGCGCCAGCGCGGCATCGAGCACCGCGCCGACCTGCTCGAACGCGTCCAGGCTGTCGTCACGGAGCGAGGCGAGGAGGGCTTCGCGCCCGGCCTCCGCCTCGGGGGCACCAGGATTCTCCATGCTGGCAGTGCTTCCCTCCCGCGGGAGAATGAACACGGCTCTCCCATGAGACTTTCGGCAGGGCGCCGGCGCGGTCGGCGAGGTGCCGTGACGGTTCGTCAGGATCCCGTGCCGCCGCCCTGCCGGCCTCAACTCCGGAACGCGGCCGCGTGCTCGGCGGCCCAGGTGGCGAAGGTCCGGGCCGGGCGCCCCAGGAGCCGCGCGACGGTGTCCGTCGTCGGCCCCGGCGCCGCCAGGCACGCGGCCGCGTACCCGATCAACCGGTCGGGCACGTCCTCCGGAAGCCCCTGGGCGAGCAGCGCCCGGCGCAACACCGCGGGGGAGACCTCTTCGAAGGCGACCTTCCGGCCGACGGCCTCGCCGATGAGTCGGGCCCTGTCGTGCTGGGTGAGCGACTGCGGCCCGGTGATCGCGTAGGCGCAGCCCGCGTGGTCGGGGTCGAGCAGCGCCCGCACCGCGATCTCGGCGATGTCCCGCTGGTGGACCGGGGAGCTGGCGGCGTCCCCGTACACGCCCCGGGCCAGGCCGGTCGCACGGATCTGCGGGGCCCAGGCCAGGGCGTTGGCCGCGAAGTCGGCGCACCGCAGGAACGTCCACTGCAGCCCGCAGGCCCTGGCGGCGGTCTCGACCCGCTCGAACTCCTCGGCGAACCGCCGGTACCCGCCGCCGTACTCGACGGTGACCGCCGACAGGACCACCACCCGGCGCACGCCGCGCTCGGCCGCCAGGTCCAGTACCTGCGCGCTCGCGCCGTCGACGGCGCGCGGACTGAGCAGGAGGGCCTCCACGCCGTCCAGCGCCGGCGCCAGCGACTGCGGCCGCGACGGATCGCCGACGATGAGCCGGGCGCCGTCGGTGAACCCGCGGGCGGCCGGATCCCGCGTGACCGCCCCGGCCTCGGCGCCCCGGGCCACCAGCAGCCTCACCACTTCGCGGCCGACGGTTCCGGTCGCGCCAGTCACCATGATCATGTGCACACTCCTCTTCGGGATGCGGCTGTCGCCTCGCGTCCCCGCGGTTGCGCGGGCGGTGGTACTCGGAGTTCGCGGTGCCCGGACCGGCCGCCGGCCGCGCGCACGGCGGGGGCTGCTCCGGTGCCGGTCCTCGGGCCGGGCGGTGCCTGCGTCATCGGGGTGCCAGGTGCTCGTGCAGGAACGAGGTCTGTGCCTCGACGGCCCGCTCGTGCGATTCGAGGAACGGGGCGTAGTGGCGGCCCGTCAGGCGGACCACCTCGGCGCGCGGCGCCCGGCGGGCGGCCCGGACGGCGGGTCCGGGCAGCGTGCTCCGGTCCTGGTCGCAGACGACCACCAGCAGCGGGCAGCGGATCCGGGACGCGTGGCGGCCGGGCCGGTACCCGCCGATCCGCAGCGCGATCCGGGCGGCGACGGTCCGCTCCCAGGTGGTGTGGCGACCCTCGGGGTCCAGGGCGCGGTCGGCGTCCGTGGCGTCGGGCGTGGTGAGCGAGGCGACGGTGCCGCGCGGCCCGGACGTCGGGACCAGCAGCGGTGCCCGTCCGAGCAGGCCGCCGAGCGCGTCCGCGAGGCCCAGGCCGAAGAGGCCCAGGAGCGCGCCCGGCGTCATGGCGCGCAGCGCGTGGGGAGCGATCGCCCGACCGTCGACCAGCGGAGTCTGGGCGATCGCGCCGGCCAGCCGCGGGTGGTCGGCCGCGACGCGGAAGATGTGGCCGCCCGCGAGCGAGAAGCCCCAGGCGGCGATCCGGTCCGGGTCGACGTCGGGCAGCGTGGCCGCGAAGTCGATCGCGGCGTGCCAGTCGGCGACCTGTTCGTCGAAGCGGACGATCTGGCGCGGCGTGCCGCCGCTCTCGCCGAAGCGCCGGTGGTCGAAGGCGAGGACGGCGAAGCCGGCGGCGTTGAACCGTGCGGCGAACAGGTCCGAGGCCGGCTCCTTCGTCACGGAGGTGCCGCCGGCCATGACCACGCAGCCGCCGTTGGTCCCCGGATAGTGCCAGGCGGCGCACGAGGTGTCGCCGCTGGTGAAGCGTACGTTCTTGCGTTGCTGGAGCACGGGCACCTGGGCCTCCGCAGTGGTTCCGGTGTTCTCGGGGTGCTGGGGACAACCCCATCGTTGGGGCGTCGGCGGCGCGACGGGCACCGCAGGGCGGCGGGATGGGCGAAACTTGCCTCCATGGCGCGCGAATCGACGAATTCCGTACTGAGCCCCCTGGACCAGCGGCTGGTGGCCGCCCTGCAGTGGGACGGCCGGCTCACCGCGGAGCGGGCGGCGCAGGCGCTCGGGCTCGGCGCCGCCACCGTCCGCCGCCGGCTGCACGCACTCGCCGCCGACGGCACCGTGCGTGTCGTGGTCTCGCCCGTCGCGCGCCCGCGCAACGGGGGCTCGGCCGGGGCCCTGTTCCTGCGGATCCGGGTCCTGCGGGGAAAGCTCGACACCATCGTGGCCGCGCTCGCGGCCCGCGAGGACATCCCGTTCATCGACGTCACCACGGCGGGGGACGAGATCTTCGCGGTCGCCCGCACCGAGCCCGGGTCGAGCGACCCGCTGGTGTTCCGTCAACTGCCCTCCACCCAGGCGGTGACCTCCGTGGAGAGCGCGACGATCCTGCACGTGTTCCGGCTCACCTCCGAATGGCGCCACCAGGTGCTGACCGCACCCGAACGCGCGGCCCTCCGGCCGGGCGAGCCGGTCGCGGCGACGACGGCTCCCGACTCCCGGGGCCCGTACGGCGTCGACACCGATGCCCTGGAACAGTCCCTCGTCGAAGCCCTCGCACCCGACGCGCGGCTGAGCGCGACGGCTCTGGCCGCGCGCACCGGCCATCCGGAGAGCACGGTGCGCCGACGCCTGACCCACATGGTCGTCCAGGGCCGTCTGGTCACCCAGGTGCTGGTCGATCCCCGCCGGCTCGGGCTGCCCATCGAGGCCAAACTCCTGTTGCAGGTGCCCCCCGACCACTTGGCCGCAGCCGGGCAGGCGCTGGCCGACCACCCGTCGGTGCACGGCGCGTTCGCGACCTCCGGGCCGTCGAACCTGCACGCGGCCGCGTACTTCCCGGACCTGACGGCGCTCTACGGCTTCCTCTCCCGCGACCTGGCCGGGCTGGGCATCACCCACGTCGAGACGGCCATCGTCAGCCGCGCCGTCAAACGCGCGCCCATGCCGGTCCAGCCGGCCCCGTCACGGTGACGTTCCGTCGGGCGCGGGTCAGGGTCGGCGGCCTCCTGCCAGCCGGAACAGGGCGGCCGTGAGGGCGGCGACGAACCGGTCCCGGGTGGGCTCGTCGACGAGGTCCAGGGACAGGTACGGGTTCAGGTCCTCCAACTCGACCAGGAGCAGTCCGCCGTCGGGGGCGCGGCAGGCGTCGACCCGCTGGATGCCGTGCCCGACGGTGTTCCAGTCGATGAAGCGGTGGGCGAACTCCAGGTCGGCGGCGGTGGGTTCGTACCGTTCGAGGTGCCAGCGCCGCTGCGGGTCGGGGGCGTGCAGGGCGTACTGGAAGGCGTCGTCGACGAAGTAGAACGAGACCTCGTAGGCGAAGCGGATCAGCGGCTGGACCAGGACGTCCCCGTGGGCGGCGACGGTGTCGAGCTGTGCCCGGGGGACCACCTGCAGTCCTATCGAGTCGGCGCCGAGCTTCGGTTTGACGACGTACTCGGGGACGACGGGCAGGCGGGCGACGTCCGCGGCCCGGTCGACGGTGGGGATGACCGGGTACCCGGCGGCGCTCAGGTCGACCAGGTACTGCTTGCCGGCCATGTCGGCCCGCCCGGTCAGCTGGTTGTACACCAGGGCGCCGCGGTCGAGCGCGCGGCGGCGGAAGGCCTGGTACGCGTCCTGGTAGCCCAGCACCGGGCCGCTGTTGCGGACGACGACCAGGTCGAAGGCGTCCATCAGCGCGGCGGCGTCGAGCGGGTGGCACAGGGCGACGTCGAAGTCCGCGCGCAGGCGGGCGGAGAGCTGGACGTCCTCGTCGCCGTACCGCCGCCCCCGGGCGGGATAGGCGAGGTCGGTGACGAGCAGGACGCTGGGCCTGGCGGCGGTCATGGCTCTCCTCGGGGGTGTCCGGTCGGGGTGCTGGGCCAGCCGGCTACGGCTCGGCGCGCGGCCAGGGGCGGCCCTCGGAGCGCTCGATGCTGGTGTTGAAGTGGATCAGGCTGTCGCAGAGCCCCGCCACCTGCTCGGGGGTCCAGTCGGCGAGCAGGTCGCCGATGCCGTCCAGCGTGGTGGCGCGGTCGGCCGCCAACTGCGCGGCGCCCTCCTCGGTGACCCGCAGCTTGCGGGCGATGCCGCCGTCCGGGTCGGGGATCCGCTCGACCAGGCCGGTCCGCAGCATCGCCGAGGTCTGCCGGTTGACGGTGGAGGTGTCCAGGCCGAACGCCTCGGCGAGCTCGCCGATCGACATCGGTCCCTGCACCCGCATCCGGCTGAGCAGGTGGTAGGCGGAGCGGTCGAGCCGGCGCTCCATGCCGGTCGTCCGGCCGCCCAGGCTGTGCCGGGAGAGCAGCATCAGCTCGCGCTCCAGCACGCCGAGGGTCTCCCGCCGATGCCGGAACTGCGCCATGGTCCGTCCTCCCGCTCACTGCCCGCGTCGATCACCGAGAGGCTACCCCGGCGGGCCGCGATATGTATGATGCACGCGATATGCATCATGCACATCGCTGCGGGCGCGGGCCCGCGGTCCCCAGAGGCGAGGAAGAGCAATGAGCGAAACAGCGGCCGCGCCGCGCGGCACCGGAGTGGTCGCGGTGCTCGCGGCGGCCGGCATCGTGGTCGCGTTGATGCAGACCCTGGTGGTGCCGGTGATCCCGGAGCTGCCCAAGCTGCTGCACACCTCCGCCGCCAACGCCTCCTGGACCATCACCGCCACGCTGCTGGCCGGTGCGGTCGCCACCCCGGTGCTCGGCCGGCTCGGCGACATGTACGGCAAGCGGCGGATGCTGCTGGTCAGCCTCGCGGTGCTGGTGGTCGGCTCGGTGGTCTGCGCGGTCAGCTCCGCGCTCGCGCCGATCGTCGTCGGCCGGGCGCTGCAGGGGTGCGCCGCCGGTGTGATCCCGCTGGGCATCAGCATCATGCGGGACGAGCTGCCGGCCGAACGGCTCGGCTCCGCGATGGCGCTGATGAGCTCCTCGCTCGGCGTCGGCGGCGCGCTCGGCCTGCCGACCGCCGCCGCCATCGCCGAGCACGCCGACTGGCACGTGCTCTTCTGGGTCTCGGCCGGCCTCGGCGCGGTGGTGCTGGCACTGGTCCTGCTGCTGGTGCCCGAGTCGGCCCGGCGCAGCGGCGGCCGGTTCGACCTGGTCGGCGCGGCCGGCCTGTCGGTCGCGCTGGTCTGCCTGCTGCTGGCGGTCTCCAAGGGCAGTGACTGGGGCTGGACCGGCGGCACCACCCTGGGTCTGTTCGCCACCGCCGTGCTGGTGCTGCCGGCCTGGGCCTGGTGGGAGCTGCGCACCGCGCAGCCGCTGGTCGACCTGCGGGTCAGCGTGCGCCGCCAGGTGCTGCTGACCAACCTGGCCTCGGTGGTGGTCGGCTTCTCGATGTACGCGATGTCGCTGGTGCTGCCGCAGTTGCTGGAGATGCCCCGGGCCACCGGCTACGGGCTGGGCCAGTCGATGCTGATGGCCGGTCTGGTGATGGGTCCGTCCGGCCTGGTGATGATGGCGGTCTCGCCGCTCGCCGCCAAGGTGTCGGCGAAGGCCGGGCCCAAGGTCTCGCTGCTGGTCGGCGGGGCCGTGATCGCCTGCGGCTACGGCCTGGGCATCGCCCTGATGAGCGCCGCCTGGCAGTTGCTGCTGGTCTCGGTGGTGATCGGCACCGGCATCGCGTTCGCCTACGCCTCGATGCCCGCACTGATCATGTCGGCCGTGCCGGTCACCGAGACCGCCGCCGCCAACGGGCTGAACACCCTGATGCGTTCGATCGGCACCTCCACCTCCTCGGCCGTGGTGGGAGTGGTGCTCTCGCACCTGACCACCTCGTTCGGGCCGTACCAGCTGCCCTCCCAGGACGGCTTCCGCACCGCGCTGGCGCTGGGCTGCGGCGCGGCGGTGCTGGCGGTGCTCGTCACGGCGCTGATCCCGGGCCGCGGGCGGACCGCCGCGCCGGTGCCGGCCCAGGCCGCCGCACCCGCCGACGCACCGGTCGGTCGCGTTTCCGGCGCGGGCCGCGGCGGGGACCGGGAGCACTGAGTCGCAGCACCGAACGCGGGGCCCGAGGCGCAGTCACGCCCTCGGGCCCCGCACGGGCTTGCGCAGGTGGCCGACGCCGGCGCGCGGCCGGTCAGCACCCCCGGCCGCTCAGAGCTCGCGCCCGGCGATCAGGTCCGTGTCCGCTCAGAGCTCGCGCCCGGCGGTCAGGTCGGCGTCCGCTCAGAGCTTGCGCCTGGCGATCAGGTCGGCGTCCGCTCAGAGCTCGCGCCCGGCGATCAGGTCCGCGATCGCCAGCAGGTCCGGATCGGCCGCGGCCCCGGTGGTGGCCGCGGCCAGGCAGTCCAGCGCCCGGCGCCGCTGCCGCACCACCTCCGCCCGGGCCCAGGCCCGTCCGCCGGCCCGCTCGATCAGCGAGGCGGCTTCGACGACCTCGGCGTCCGGCAGCGCCCCCGCCCGGTGGTAGAGCTCGGCCAGCCGGTCCGCGGCCGGGCCCTCGGCGGCGAGCGCGGCCACCACGGGCAGCGACTTCTTGCGCAGCCGCAGGTCGGCGCCGACCGCCTTGCCGGTGGTCCGGCTGTCCCCCCAGATGCCGAGCAGGTCGTCGACCAACTGGAACGCCAGGCCCAGGTGGTGCCCGAAGGCACGCAGCGCGTCCACCTGCTCCGGTGCGGCGCCCGCGGCGAGCGCACCGACCGCGCAGGCGCAGGCGAGCAGCGAGGCGGTCTTGCCCGCCGCCATCTGCAGGCACTCCTCCAGCTCGACGTCCGACCTGGCCTCGAAGGCCAGGTCGCAGCCCTGACCGGCCACCAGGTCGACCAGTGTGCGGGAGACCTCCCGCACGGCCTGCGGACGGTACTGGGCGCTCAGCGTGCCGAGCGCCAGCACCAGCATCGCGTCGCCCGCCAGGATGGCCTGCGAGGTGCCGAAGGCCGACCAGACGGTGGCCCGGCCGCGGCGCAGCACGTCGCCGTCCATCACGTCGTCGTGCACCACGGTGAAGTTGTGCACCAGCTCGACGGCCGAGGCGGTGGCCACCGCGGCCCCGGCGTCGGCGCCGACCGCCCGAGCGGCACCCAGCACCAGTGCCCCGCGCACGCCCTTGCCCCAGTCGGCCCGGGCCGGCCGGCCCTGTTCGTCCCACCAGCCGAAGTGGTAGCCGACCACGGTCCGGATCGGCTCGGCCAGCCGGTCGACCGCCTTGCGCAGCTCCGGGTCGATCGACTCGCGTGCCTCGTGCAGCAGGTGCCAGGCGCGGCCGAGGTCGGTGCCGGTCGTGAGGGTCATCGGCCGGCCTTCACCAGCTCGGCCTCCAGGTACTCCTGCGGCCGCGCCCGGTCGACCTGCCCGGCGGGGTGGTAGCGCTTGGTCCGCCTGGACCAGTCCAGGTTCCCCCGCATCCAGCTGCGCATGCCCGCGAGGTACGGGACCAAGACCTCGGCCGCGTCCGGGTGGGCGCGCAGCAGTACCTGCTCGTCGGCCAGGAAGAGCTCGGTCTCGGCCGAGACGGCGGTGCAGACCTTGGCCATCGCCGCCGACGGGTCGATCCCGCCGTGGTGCTGGACGATGTACACCAGGTTGTGCACCTCGCCCAGGCTGCGCTCCTTCTCCAGCGAGTAGACGTCGTTGGTCCAGCAGACCACGTTGCAGGCCGCGTTCAGCGCAGCGGTGAACTCCGCGCTGCTGTACACCCGTTCGGGGACGTCGAGGCCCTCGACGATGTCGATGAGGTCCATGCAGACGTAGATCGCGCCGGTGTGCCGGCGCTTCACCACATAGGTCTCCGCGTCCGGGACGATGCCCCGGATCCGGTTCCCGGCCTCCCAGACGGCAGCCGTGCGCAGGCACTCCTCCAGGTGCCGGACGAACCGGCGGCGCCACTGCACGGTGGCGCCGGGTGCGGTGCGCCGCCACAGGTCGGCCAGGGAGGAGACCGCGGTCGGCAGCTGCGGGTCCACGGCGGCGGCCGCGCCGTGGTCGGGGCTCTCCAGGACCGCCCGCATCCCCTGGACCACCTCCCGGGCCTGCTCCAGGCTCTGTCCGACCGCCCCGTCGTCCAACTGGTCGTCGACCAGGAAGAGCCAGGCGAACCAGTCGGCCATCAGCTCCAGGTGCCGGGCGCCGGCGGTCGGGTAGACCACCGCCGCGAACCAGCCGAAGTCGGCCCGCTCGAACCGCTCGCGCGAGGACTCGCGCTGGACCAGGCCGATCCGCCGGGTCCACTCGGCCAACTGCGAACGCGCCCGTTCGACGTGCGGATTGACCTGGTACGGGAAGGGGTTGAGGATCTCGGGTACAGCGATCGCGGCGCTCATCTCGGACTCCTTCTTGTCAGCGTTCGGCCGGCTCAGCGGTGTTCCAGCTGCAGGTGCACACCACCCTTGGGGTGCAGGGTGATCAGCGCCTCGGGGAGCACCTCGGGCGCGCCGGCCGGCATCACCAGGCGGTGGCTGCGCGCCACCGTGGCCAGGACCAGGACCAGCTCGCTCATCGCGAAGTGCTTTCCGATGCAGACCCGGTGGCCGCTGCCGAACGGCACGTAGGCGTGCTTGGGCCGCTTGGCGGCCTCCTCGGGACTGAACCGCTCCGGGTCGAACCGCTCCGGCTCGTGCCAGAACTCCGGGTGGCGGTGCAGGAAGTAGCTGTTGACCAGGACGTTGCTGCCGGCCGGCATCCGGTAGCCGCCGATCTCGTCCTCCACGACCGCCCGGCGCATGAACTGGTAGGCCGGGGAGTAGATCCGCAGCGCCTCCTCGACCACCATCCGGGTGTAGGCCAGCTTCGGCAGGTCCTCGAAGGTCGGGACCCGCCCGCCGAGCACCTGGTCGAGCTCGGCGTGCAGCCGCTCCTCGATCTCCGGGTGCCGGGCCAGCAGGTAGAAGGTCCAGGAGAGGGTGTTGGTGGTGGTCTCGTAGGCGCCGATGCAGATGTTGAGGACCTCGTGGTGCAGTTGCTCCAGGTCCATCCCCTTGCCGTCCTCCTCGTCCACCGAGTGCAGCAGCAGGCTGAGCAGGTCGACGTCCTGGCCGGGCGGGGTGCCGCCGCTCAGCCGCTCGCGGATGAACCCGGACACGAAGCTGTCCATGTCGTCGATGGCCCGGCGCAGCCTGCGGTGGCTCGGCGTCGGCACGCTCAACGGCGGGAACGGGAACCGGAAGAAGGCGCCGAGGACGCTGTTGGCCACGCCGAAGGCCCGCTCGAAGGCCTGCGCCACCTCGCCCACCTCGGCGCTGAACAGCGAGCGGTTGACGATCCGCAGGGCCAACTGGCCGATCTCGTCGGTGACGTCGATCGTCGCGCCCTCGGGGTAGTCGCGTTCCCAGCGCTGAAGCATCAGGACCGATTCGTCGGTCATGTTCCGGGTGAAGCTGCCGACCGCCCTGGGCGTGAAGTGCGGTGCCATCATCCGCCGTTGGCGGCGCCACAGGGCCATGTCCGGATTGGCGATCAGGCCGTTGCGCAGTACCGGGCGGACCACCTTGAAGATGGCCGCGTTCTTGTCGTACTGCTCGCCCTTGTCGACCAGGATCTGCCGGATGTAGTCGGGGTGGTTGACCATCACCATCGGCAGGCCCAGCGGGCGGAACCGGAAGATGTCGCCGTGCCGGGCCAGTCCGCCGGCCAGGAAGGCGAGTTGGTCGCGCTTGAACGCCAGCGTGCCGCCGATGCCGTCGCGCGGCCGGACCAGCGGGATCTCCTTGAGCGGTGCGGCCGTGCGGCCGCCTTGCGGGCGGGACAGGGTCTCGGACACGGTAGCCCTCCTCGGATCGTCAGCGGCGCTGCAGCCGCAGGTGGATGCCGCCCTTGGGGTGCAGCGTCAGCAGCGGGGCGAAACCCACGTCGGGCTGGCCGGCGGGCCTGCTGACCGTGAAGGCCTGCGCGAGCATGGCGGTGATCAGGTGGAACTCGATCAGGGCGAAGTGCTTGCCGATGCAGTGGCGGGGCCCGCTGCCGAACGGCTGGTACACGTTGCGGGGCCGCCGGGCCACTTCCTCGGGGGTGAACCGGTCGGGGTCGAAGCGGGTCGGGTCGGGCCAGAACTCGCGGTGGCGGTGGAACAGCAGCATGTTGAGGTAGATGCTGACGCCCTTGGGGATCCGGTAGCCGCCGATCACGTCCTCGTCGACCGAGTTGCGCATGGTGTGCCAGGCCGGGGTGCGCAGCCGCAGCGTCTCGTCGATCACCATCCTGGTGTAGGTCAGCTCCGATAGGTCGGCGAAGGTCGGCACCCGCCCGTCCAGGACGCGGTCCACCTCCTCCTGGACCCGCCGCTGGACGTCCGGGTGGGTGGCCAGCTCGTAGCAGATCCAGGCCATCGCGTTCGCCGAGGTCTCGTACCCGGCGATGATCATGGTCAGGACCTCGTTGGCGAGCTGATCGAGGCTCAGACCGGCCCCGCTGTCCGGGTCCAGGGCGCCGGCCAGCATCGCGAACAGGTCGAGCCGCTCGGTGGGCTCGTCCAGCCGGGTGCGGATCAGGTAGCTCACGAACTCGTCCAGCCGGGCGATCCCGGCGCGCAGCCGGTTCCGTGACGGGGTGCGCCAGTTCAGCGGCGGGAACGGGAAGCGGACGTACTGCCCGGCGAGGTCGTTCACCTCCAGGAAGTCCCGTTCGAAGCGCTCGGTGCGCTCACCGGGATCGAAGCCGCACAGCGAGCTCAGGACGATCCGCAGCGTCAGCTTGGACACCGCCTCGGAGACGTCGACCACCTCGTCGGGGCCGACCGTCGAGCGCCAGCGGTCCATCAGCCCGGTGGTCAGGTCGGTCATGCCCTCGGCGAAGGTCGCCACGCTGCCCCGGGTGAAGGCGGGCGCCATGATGCGCCGGCGGGTGCGCCACGGCTCGCCGCCCGGGTTGCCGATCAGCCCGTCGCGCAGGATGGCCCGGGTGGTCCGGTCCAGGAACCCGTTCTTGTCGTAGCGCTCGTGGTGGTCGACCAGGACGTGGTGGATGTACTCGGGCCGGTTGACCATCACCATCGGCAGACCCGCCAGGCGCATCCGGAAGATGTCCCCGTGCTCGCGCAGCGCCTGCTGCAGGAAGCCGATCTGGTCCTTCCTCATCGCGCGCATCCCGGCGAGGTTCTCGCGCACGCTCAGCGCTGGAAGGGGCCGCACCGGGCTGGTTGGTGTAGGAGGTTCCAAGACGGCCGACGCACGTGACACGTGAGCTCCTCGAAGCCGGTACTCCTGCTGCCGGTCGGTCAGCCCACGAAGCGTCGCATGCGCACCGCACCGCACTCCGGCGGCCGCGGGGCTGCCCGGGCAACTGTCCGACGTGGCAGCGGAAGCTGCGGCAAGTCGTGCGAGCGGTACCTGCGACTCCGGATCCGGGCGGGTCGGCACACGAGGCCCCATGAGCGCCGGGCGCACGCCGAGGGCGCGGACGGACCCGGCCTCGCTGCCGGGGCTCCGAGCCGATCGGACTTTCCGGAATCGGGACAGGCAGGTCAGCGGCGTCTCGTAGGCTCGGCGGCATGGATCCTGCCGTCCCCCACCGTGCGAATGACCCCGGCGGCCATGCCCCACCCTCCGGGGACGGCACGTGGCAGCGGCTCGGCGGGTACTCCTACCTGAGCGCCCCCGAGCGCCTGGAGTACGTGGCCGTGATGCGGGTGTTCTGTTCGACCCTGCTCGCCGACCTCGCGGTGCCGGACGTGGTGGCCAAGCTGGCGAAGGGCGGGGCCTGGCACGGGCCCGTCGACGCCGACACGGTCACGGCGCGGCTGGAGCAGCTGGTGAGGTGGGGGAACCTGCTGCGCAGCAGTCATACGGTGAAGGCCACCAGCATTGCCGAGTACCAGCGCTCGCGGGCCCGGTACCAACTCTCCAAACCGGGCGAGCAGATCCAGCGGGACGCGGAGCAGGTGCTGGCCGGTGCGGAGGCGGCCCGGGAGGTCAGCAGCGAGTTGCTGGCACTGGTGGACCGCGGGCTGCGCGAGCTGGCGGCGGCCGTCGGCGCACCCGGCGGCCCCGATCCGCAGCAGTCGCTGGAGCGGATCAGCACCTTGTTCGTGCAGTTCGCGGAGTTCGCCGAGTCGGTGCGGGACTTCTACGCCTACCTCGGCCAGGTGCTGGCCCGGTACGACCTGGACGGTGCCGAGTACCAGGGCTTCAAGGAACTGCTGCTCGACTACGTCGAAGCGATCACCGACGAGGTGGCGTACCGGTCACCGCGGATCGCCGTCACGCTGGCGGGACTCTGGCCCGAGCTGCCAGGACTGCTGGAGTTGATCGGAACGCACGCCACCGGACTGGGCGCACTGGCCGCAGGGCTGCCCGAGACCCGGGTGCAGCGCAGCCGCGGGCGCGAGTTGGCGGACTGGGAGGGCCTGCGCGGCTGGTTCGTGGACGTCGACGGCCGGGGCAGCCAGGTGGACCAGTTGCGGGACGCGACGCTGCGCGCCCTGCAGTCCCTGCTCGCCAACGCCAAGCGGATGCTGCGGTCGGCGGCGGGGGAGATGTCCCGCCGCCGGGACCTGCTCCGGCTCGCGGCCTGGTTCGACGCGGCCGACCCCGAGGAGGCGCACG
Source organism: Kitasatospora sp. NPDC058965 (assembly GCF_042741245.1). Lineage (NCBI taxonomy): Bacteria > Bacillati > Actinomycetota > Actinomycetes > Kitasatosporales > Streptomycetaceae > Kitasatospora > Kitasatospora sp. NPDC058965. The sequence goes on along the minus strand of NZ_JBHYKG010000003.1, from coordinate 39,345 downwards.
ATCTCGCGGTCGCGGCGTTCGGACTCTACGGCGCCCGGCACCTGGGTGTCGCGCCGGATCCCGACGGCACGGTGCCCGCCTACGTCAGCTGGTGGAGCGGTCCGGCGGTCGAGGTGCCGGTGGCGTTGCGCGAGCGGGGCAGCCGGGCGCAACGGGGCCGTACCGCCGCGGTCGAGGACCACACCGAACAGAAGGCCAGACTGCTGGCCCGGGCCCAGCAGCACCAACTGGCCCGTCGGGCAGCCGCCGACGAACTCCGCAGTGCTTCGGGGAAGTTCGGCCAGGTGCGGTTGAGCAGTGCCGCCCTGGCCCTGGTGCTGGAGCTGCTGACCGGCGCACTCGGCAACTCCCGGCTGCAGTGGCCGCAGGACGGGCCGGGCCCGCACGGGTTCGCCCTGGAGGACGCCCGGGCCGGCGACGCGGAGCTCGACCTGCGGCTGACAGTGCGGCGGACGGCCGGGACGAGGACCGTCCTGCGCTCGGTGGACGGCGACCTGGCGCTGGACGGGCTGGAGATCGCGGTCAGCGCCTTCGACTCCGTGCTGCCCCGGGCCGAGGCCGAGGTCGAGGAGGCGAGCGCGTAGTGGCGATCCCCTCCTCGCACGACGTCGCGCTCGCGGCCGAGCGTCGGGCCGCCGCCCGGCTCCTGCTGCGGCACCCCCTGGTCACCGCCGACGGGCCGCACGCCGACAGCTTTCCGCTGATCCGGCGTCATGCCGACTGGCTGGGGCAGCGGTTCCAGCAGGTGCTCGGCTACCGGCTGCTCGTGGAGGCGTCCTACGCGCGGCTGTTCAAGGCCGGTCTGGGCCCGGGCGCCGGCCACCGCCTGGAGCGGTCGACCGGCACGCCGTTCACCCCGCGCACCTACGCGTACCTGGCCCTGGCGCTGTCCGTCCTGGTGACGGCGCCCGAGCAGGTGCTGCTCTCCCAGCTGGTCTCCGACCTCCGCGCGGCCGCGGCCGACGCGGGCGTGCGGATCGAGGACGCCGCCCGAGCGGTGGAGAAGCGCACGATGGCGGCCGCGCTGCGCCAACTCGTCAGCTGGGGCGCGCTGGTCGAGACGGAGGGAAGCGTCGGGTCGGTCGCCGCCGAGGCGGAGGGCGAGGCCCTGCTGACCGTCAACCGTGAGATCGCCCGCGCGATCGTGTCCGGCCCGCTGACCCAGAGCCGGGACGGCACGGACCTGGTGGTGCGGTCCGCCGACCCCGGGTTCGGCGGACCGCGCACCTACGTCCGCCGCCGACTTGTCGAGACCCCGGCCGTCTACCTGGACGAACTCACCGACGCCGAGCGCGAGTGGTTGCGCGCCCGGCAGCGGCGCGAGGCCCAGGCGTTCGCCGAACTGCTCGGCCTGGAGGCGGAGATCCGGGCCGAAGGCATCGCCATGATCGACCCGGAGGACGAGTTGACCGACCTCCACCTCCCGGGCACGGGCACGGTCGCGCAGGCCGCGCTGCTGCTGGTCGACCGCCTGGTGCGCCGGCTGCGCCCCGCGGAGGCGGGTCACCCGGCGGTCGGCGGCCGCCTCACCATCGGTGTGCCGATACCGCCCGGGCTGGTCGGCGAGCTCCTCGACGAGCTGATCGAGCAATACGGACGGCGCGCCAACTGGCAGCACGCCTACCTGGAGAGCCCGGCCGCCCTGCGCACCGACGTGCTGGAACTGCTCGGCCGGATGCGCCTGGTCGCCCCGGCCGGGCCGCTGCGAGCCGGTGGTCACGGCGTGCCGGCGCAGTACGGGGCCACCGCGAGCGACGGCCGGGCCGTCACCGACGTGTCGGCGGCGCGGCCCGCCGTCGCCGGGGAGTGGGTGCTGCTCGCAGCGGCCGCGAGGTACGCCACGACCGTCTCGGTCAAGCGGTCCGAACAGCGGGCACCCCGGGGCGACGCAGCACCGGACGCACCACTCGATGCAGCACCGGACGCACCACTCGACGCACGGCCCGCCCCACGATCCGACGCACCAGGAGATGCCCAGTGACCCCCCGAGCGGCCGACCAGCCCCTGCCGCACGCGGCCCCGCACCGCTACCGACTCGAGCGCGCCGGGATCCTCAACGTCTGGCAGTACGACCACCAGGAGTTCGCGTTCGGCGAGGGCCGGCTGCTGCTGCGGGGGAAGAACGGTGCCGGGAAGTCCAAGGCGCTGGAGATGCTGCTGCCCTACCTGCTCGACGCCGACGCCAGGGCCCTGGACGCGACCGGGACCGGCCGCACCACCCTGGCCTGGCTGATGCTCGACGGGTTCGAGCAGACCAACCGGCTCGGCTACCTGTGGGTCGAGTTCCGCCGCACGGACGAGGACGGGGCCGAGCAGCACCTGACCGTCGGCGCCGCCGTGCGCGCGTCGAAGTCCACCAACGCCGCCACCCCCTTCTTCTTCACGACCGGCCTGCGGGTGGGGCAGGACCTCCACCTGGTCGAGGCCGGACAGCCGCTGCCACTCGACCGCCTGCGCGCCGCCGTCGGCGCCGAGAACGTGGTGGACCGGCCGGTCGAGCACCGCGCCAGGGTGGCCCGCGAGCTCTTCGGGCTGACCGACCTCGCGCGCTACCGCAACCTCACCCAACTGCTGCACCGCCTGCGTCGCCCGACCATCGGTGACCGGATCGAGTCGGGCGGCCTGGTCACCGTGCTCGGCGAGACCCTGCCCGCGCTCGACGAGGAGGTGATCGACAAGGTCGCCCGCAACCTCGACGACCTCGACAGCGTCCGCAGCGACCTGGCGAGACTGGAACGGACCGACGAGGCGCTCGGCCGCTTCCTGGGCAGCTACCGGGGCTACCTCCAGGGGGCGCTGCGGCACCGCAGCGGCCGGGTCGCCACGGAGCTGGGCACGCTCGCCGAGCGGCGACTGGCGGCCGGCGAGGCCGCTCGGCGGGTCGCCACACTGCGCGACCGGGCGACGCAAGCCCGAGAGCGGCACGACGAGTTGGCAGGAGCCCGCGACACCGCCGATGCCGATCTGCGCACCCTGCAGGCCAGCGCCCGCTACCGCAGCCTGCAGGAGCTCGGCGAGCGGCGCCGCACCGTCGAGGCGGTGCGCGAGACGGCCGCGGCCACCTGGTCGGCGCTGCGACTGGCCCACAACGCGCAGCAGGCGGCCGGTGTGACGCTCACCCGGGGAGCGGGCCGGACGGCGGGGGAGCTGCGCGAGCTGGGCGCCGCGCACCGCGAACTCTGCGAGCTGGCCGAGCGGGCGGACCTGGCGGTCGCGCACCTGGGTGACCCGGTCGCGGGACCGGTGTCGGTCCTCGCGCCCGCGGCCGAGCAGGAGGTCCCGGACCCGGACGGTGGTACGGAACTGCTCCGCAGTGAGCGCGTGACGGCCCTCGACACCGGTGCGGTGAACTCCGCCCTGCACGGGTGGCGCGATCAACTCGCGGCCGCCGAACCGGTGATCAAGAGCAGGATCCGCACCGCCGGCGAACTCGCGGAGCTGCTGGGGGAGTGGCAGAAGGCCGAGGCGAGGGCGCGGGAGGCCGACACCCAGTACGAGGGGTTGGCAGCGCAGCAGCAGAACGCGGCCGCGCGGGTGACGGAGTGCGCGGCGGCCGTCATCACGGCGGGGGACCACTACGCGGCCGATGTCGGCACCTGGACCGGAAAGCTGGAAGAGCTGTCCGGCACCTCGGCCGCCGACGTACGCGCCGTGCTGTCCAGGGACCTGGCCCCGGAAGCCCCCTTCGAGGAGCGGGCGCTGCCCGTGGCGGTCTCGGACGAGGTCGATGCCACCGCCCACGAGGTCCTGCGGACCTACCGGGCGGCGCTGGCGCAGCGCCGTGAGCGGGCCGCTCTGCTGGCCGCCGGTCTTGCCGACAGCCTGGACGGGCTGCGCGAGGAGCGGACCGGCTGGGAACGGAGCGTCGACCCGGAGCCCCCGACGCCGCCGTTCCGGGAGGCTCCCCGCCGACCGGGCACCGGGGCCCCGCTGTACCGGCTCGTCGACTTCGCGCCCGGCCTCACCGCGGTCGAGCAGGCGGGCCTCGAAGCGGCGCTCGAGGCGTCCGGGCTGCTGGATGCCTGGGTCTGCGCGAACGGCGCGCTGCTGGACCCGTACACCAGGGACACCCTGCTCAGCGCCCCCGGGGCGCCCGGCGGCGCGAGCCTGGCCGACGTGTTGCGCGCGACGCCCGCCGCCGGGAGCGGCGTGACGGTCGAGCAGGTGGTCGGGATCCTCGCAGCCGTTGCCCTGGCGCCGGTCGGCGCTCCCCTCGCCGCGACCACGGGCGCTGCGGTGAGCGTCGACGGGCGCTGGCGGCTCGGGATCGCCGTGGGAGCCCACGCCAAAGCGCTGGCGGAGTACGTCGGCACCGAGGCCAGGGCCGAGACCCGGCGGCGGCGGATCGCCGAACTCGGGGCCCGCATGGCGCAGGTCGAGCGCGACAGGGGGGTGGCCGACACCCGTGCCCGGGAGCTCACGGAGCATCAGTCGAACCTCGACGAGCTGCTGCGACGCGCGCCCAGCAGCCGCGGGCTCTCCGGGGCCTGGGCCCGCCTGACGGAGGCCGAGCGGCTCGCGGCCGATCTCGGGCAGGCAGCCGGGGCGGCAGCGCACGCCGCTCAACAGGCGCGCGCCCGTGGCGTCGAGGCCCGACGCCGGGCGGAAGCCACCGCGACCGCCCACAGCCTGCCGGCCGATCCGCAGTCGCTGGTCACCGTGCGTACCGCCTTGACCGGCCTGGCGGAGGGTACCGACCGGCTGCGCCGCCGCATCGGCCCCTGCACGGACGGACTGACCGCGCACCGGAAGGAACTCCTCAGCTACCAGCAGGCCCGGACCGCCCGGGAGGACGTCGCCCTCGCCTATGCCCGACGGACCAACGATCTCGCCGCAGCCCGCCACGAGATCCGGACGCTGGAGGGTGCGGTCGGGGCCGCCGAGCAGCAGATCCTCGCCGAGGAGGACGCCCTGGTGCGACGCCTGGCGGACATCGGCGCCGAACTCCCCAAGGCGCAGCGCGACGCCCAGCGCCTGCGCGACGACGTGGTGCGGGCCGAGCAGGACGAGCAGACCAGGCACGAGGAACTCACGAGGCAGGAAGAGGAGGTGATCCGCTGCGGACGGGCCCTGCGGACCGCCTTGGCGACCCCCGACATCGTGCGCGGGGCGGCGCTGGCCGAGCACGCCGAAGCGCTGTCCGTCCCCGATCCCGTGCACGAGCCCGCCAGGGCGCGACTGAGGGCGCTGCAGCTGCTGGTCGACGCGGTACACCGCCGGCTCGACCCCGAACGGCGCGACGTCTCCGACACCACCCTGCTCAACCGGTTCAACGAGCTGCGCGACCAACTCGCCGGCGGGTACGACGCGGGCCTGGAGGAGCCCGACGGCATCAAGGTCTGCCGCTTGGTCGACGACACCGGGTCGCACGACGTGGCGCTCGTCGGCGACCGGATCGCCACCCAGGCCGCGGATGCGCGGGCCCGGCTCACGGACCGCGAGCGCGAGGTCTTCCAGCGCTTCCTGACGGGGGAGTTGGGGGACCATCTGGCGGCCCAGATCCTCGCTGCGGGCTCGCTGGTCGACGCCCTCAACGGCACCCTCCGATCGGTCCGCACCTCGCACGGCCTCGGCGTCGAGCTCGACTGGCGGCTGACCGACACGGTGGACGCGGACGTCCGGGCCGCCGTCGAGCTGCTCCGCAGCCCGTCCGGGCTCCGGACCCGCGAGCAGTCCGAGCAGTTGAGGGAGGTGCTGCAACGGCGCATCGAGGACGCGCGGCGGGCCGACCCGGCGGTCGGGTACGCCGCGCACCTGCGGACCGCGCTCGACTACCGACAGTGGTTCGCCTTCCAGCCCTGGGTGTTGGACGACGCGGGTGCGACGAGGCGGCGGAAGTTCACCGGCCGCACCGGACTCAGCCAGGGCGAGCAGCGGGTGCTCTCCTACCTCGCGCTCTTCGCCGCCGCCGCTGCGCAGTTCACCACGCTGGCCGAGAGCGCCCCGCAGGCGCCCCGGCTGATCCTGCTGGACGACGCGTTCGCCAAGGTCGACGAGCCGACGCACGGGCGGCTCGGCCGCATCCTGGTCGAACTGGACCTCGACTTCGTGCTCACCAGTGAACGCCTGATGGGCAATTGGCCCGATGTGCCGGCCCTCCAGATCTACGAGTGCCTGCGCGACCCGCACGTGCGCGGCGTCGCGACCCTGCACTACACCTGGAACGGGCGCAACCGGCGCCTGGTGAGTGTGTGACCCTCCCGCCGCAGGCCCGCGCGTTCCTGGCGCAGCCGGCCCTCGGCCGGGTGTGGTCGGCGGCGCGCCGACGGTTGGAGGGCAATGGTGTGCAGGCACGGGGCAGTGTCCGGTTGGACGGGCTCGACGCGGTCGAGCGCGAGGCCGTCTCACTGCTGATGGGCCGTCGGATCGGCAGCAGCAGCGCCGTGATCCGGCTCGACGAACTGGATGCCCGACTTCGCACCACGGCGGCGGGTTGCGGCCTGGCCGATGCCCTGGAGCACCTCGGCCCGCCCCTGACGGACCGGCGCGGCGACCGGGACAGTGGCCGACGGGCGCGGGCCGCCGTCTGGGCGGCGGCCGAGCAGGACGTTGCCGGATCCCCACTCGCCGATCAGGACTGGGTGTCCGACTGGCTCGACGACCTGCGCCGCAGTGGCGCGGTCGGGCGGCTGTCGCCCCTGGACGCGGCCGAGGTGCTGCGTCAGGCGGTCCAGGCCCTCACCGCGCTGCACCCGGTGCGGGACGAACGGGTGCAGCCGATCGGTCGTGGCGACCTCGCCACCCGGGTGACCGGCACCGCCCACGGGCTGGACGACGACACGGCGCTGTCGCGCGTCGTCCTTCGCGGGCTCGCCCGTGCCCTGGGCACTGATCCGCCGGAGCTCGCACCCGCGCGCCGCGCGCTGTGGCGCGCCGCCGGTGTGGTCCCTGACGAGGTGTCGAGCACGGTCCTCACCTACGGCCTGCGACCGGTCGGACCGGGGTGGCGGGAGCGAGCCCTGCGGGAGCGGTCTGAGTGGCACGCCGAGACCCACCTGACGCTCCGTGAGCTGCGCGCGCTCGACCTCGTGCTGCCCCACGGCACCGTCGTGCACGTGTGCGAGAACCCCCGGGTGGTCGAAGCCGCGGCCGACGCGCGGTGCGCCGCTGCGCTGGTCTGCACCTCGGGGAGCGCCGCCACCGTCGTGCTCGACCTGCTCGACACCCTCACCGCAGCCGGTCACCAGCTCCGCTACCACGGCGACTTCGACTGGCCGGGGATCGCGCTCGGCAACCGGATCGTCCGCCGCCACGGGGCGCTGCCCTGGCGGATGTCCGCCGCCGACTACGAGGAACTCGCCACCCGGGCAGGGATGCTGGGCATCCCGGCGGTCCCGCTGACGGGTCCGGCGGTCGAGGCGGACTGGGACGCGGAGCTGGCCCCGGCCATGGCGAGCCTCGACCGGGCGCTGCACGAGGAGTCGGCGCTGGAGTGGCTGGTCGCGGACCTGCGGCCCACCCGGTAACACAGCGGGGGGGGGAGCCGGGGCCTTCGCCGTCCCGGCAGAGGACTCTTCGGTGGGGAATCGGAAGAAGCTTGACCGGGTGAATGCAGAACTCACCCGAAGGCTGCCAATTTCGGCCGCGGAGAGCCTTCGTGGACCAAATATCGGCCTTGGCGGCCGCGATCACTGTCCCTAGGCTCTCTCCAACTCGCCTCCCTGAGTGCCACCTTCCCCCACGAAAGAGGCCTCCGTGCGCCGTGCCCTGACTGCATTTGCCGCATTCGCCCTCGCAACAGCCGGAGTCGTCGTCGCCGCCCCCACCGCCAGTGCCGGCGGCTACGGGTGCACCGGCAACCTGGTCGGCAGCTTCTCCGACAAGCACAACGGCACCGTCTGGGGCACGCTGTACGTGTACTACGACTCCTCGACCGGCGACAACTGCGCGGTGAACGTAGCGAATTCCGCGGGGTACTACGGGACGTCGACGATCAAGAACGTCGTGATCAGCGAGTGCTCGCAGACCTCCCCCGGCCCCGTGTGCGACGAGATCGGGACCCCGCAGGAGGACAACAAGAACTACTACGACTACGCCGGGCCGGTCAGGGTGCACGCGCCGGGCCACTGCATCTACGCGGCCGGCGACCTGTTCGACCCCGGAGTCACCACCTATGCCGAGGTGCAGACCAGCCCCCAGGCCGCCTTCTGCGGCTGACCGGTCCGCAGTCTCGCCGTGGCCGCGCTGCTGCGCCGATGTGCACGCTGGTTGGCATGCGAGTTGTCGGCCGCCATGCGCCCATGAGTTTCTTCCGTACCCGCGAAGACAATCCACCGTACGAACACAAAGGAGTTCCCGTGCGTCGTGCTCTTTCCGCGCTGGCTGCTGCGGCTCTCGCCGCTGCCGGGCTCGTGGCCGCCGCTCCCATGGCGAGCGCCAGCGGCTACGGCTGCAGCGGCAACCTGATCGGCAGCTTCTCCGACATCGAGCGCAACTCCGGTGCCACCTGGGGCACGCTGTACGTCTACTACGACTCGTCCACCGGCGACAACTGCGCGGTCAACGTGGCCAACTCGGCCGGCTACTACGGCACGCTGACCTACAAGGACGTCACGCTCAAAGAGTGCGCCGAGACCTCGCCCTCCGTCAGCTGTCACCCGACCAGCACCGTGGCCGACCCGACGACTCCCTACACGCGCTACTACGACTACGCCGGGCCCGTCCGGCTCCACGCGCCGGGGCACTGCATCTACGCGGACGGCACCCTGTCCAACCCCGCCAACAACTACCTCGCCGTGGCCGTGGTCAACCCGCAGGCGACCTTCTGCGGCTGACGAGGCGTCAGTCCGGCCTGCGGCGCACCAGCGGCCGGCCACCCCAGTTCCGGACCGGGTCGCACGGCGACCCGGTCCGGGACGGTACCTTTCTGCGGCCCGCAGCCGGGTAACCGGTCCACCGGGGCCCCGGGCTCAGCCCGCGTCGCCCGGAGCATGTGACGGCGCGCCCGCAAGGGTGAAGACCGGTACCGGATCGGCGCGCCGGGCGGGGAGGTCGTACGGCACCGTCACCGGTGCGGGGTGTCCGTTCGGACGTATTCGAGGGCTGCGCAGGACCACGAGCGGGGGCTGGTGCCGAGGAGGAGGATGCGGGCGCCGGGGTGGAGGTGGGGGGACGACTGTGCGTCGGCCAGGCCGAGGAGGAGGTCGCCGGCGGAGCAGTGGCCGAGGTCGGCGACGAGCGGGGAGTGAACGGTGGTGAAGTCCACTCCGGCAGCGGTGGCGTAGAGGCGGCGGACGGATTCGCCGTAGTGGCCGGTGATCATCAGGTCGAAGTCGGCGGCGCCCACGGAGGGGGCGTCCGTCAGGGCGGTGACGGTGGCGGAGACGCCCCTGAGGACGGCGCGCATGGTGCTGAGCGGGCTGCCCCCGGTGGGGAGGTCGGCGCGGATCGACTCGCTGGTGGCGAGGAGGCGGAAGCCGCGGCGGGGCGGGGTCGCGGAGACCAGGCAGGCGGCGGCTCCGTCGCTGTTGACGGTCTGGCCGTCCGCCATGAACCGGGTGGCGTGCTCGCGTTTGTTGGTGGTGGCGAGGAGGACCACGGCGGACGGGTCGGCGAGGACGGCGTTCCGGGCGATGCGCAGGGCGGGCGGGATGTTCCCGCAGGCGTTTCCGGCCAGGGCGACGGTAGGGAGGGCGGGGCGGCCGAGTTCCTGGAGGAAGTCCCACACGTCGTAGCAGAACGAACCCTGCGCGGGGGATTCGGCGCAGTAGACGGCGGTGGACGGAGCACCCGGGCCGTCGGCCAGGGAACGGGCGGCTGCCCGGGCGGCCAGGCGGAAGGGCTGCTGGCCGCTGACCCGGCAGTGGCGCAGGCCCTCGGCCTGCAGGCGGTCGAGTTCCCGGGTCACCACCGCGTCGCCCAGGTCTTCGAGGGCGACCTTGTCCCCCAACTCGGCTGCCAGGGAGGAGAGATAGACGGGCACCGCGTTCACGTGCGCTCCCTCGTGCTGGCGGGCGGGAGGAGGAGCGCGGTGGCTTCGGCGATCGGTACGTGGCGGCGGGCGGCCTCGACCAGGAGGCGCTCGATGCCGAACAGGCCGGCCCGTGCGGCGGATGCGGGGACGTGGGCGGTATCGATGAGCAGCAGCAGGTGGCACTCCTCGGGATGGTGTGCGAGGTGGGCGAAGAACGTGGCGTCATGCCGTTCGAGGGTGGCAACCGTTTCGACGGTGGTGCGGCTCCGGAACGCGTCCCACTCCTCGGCCCGGACTTCGGTCGGCAGGTCGGTGAAGTCCGCCTCCATCCGGGCGTCGTTGAAGTAGGCGTCGATGCCCGAGGGCACCCCACGGGCCGCCGAGACCTCGGCGACGACCGCGTCGATCTCGACCGGGTCGTAGTGGCCGTGGCAGTACGCCGCCAGGGCGCGCCGGTACGTGGTCCGCAGCGTCGAGGTGAAGTCGGCAGCAGGATCGACGTGGTGGACGAACAGGCCGTTCTGCGCCATCGCCGCGGCCAGGCCCCGCGAACGCTCGTCGTGGCGGTTGCCGACGATCAGTTGGAGCGGGACGCTGTCCCGCTCGGTCAGGGCGGCGAGCAGCAGCGCCACTGCGGTCAGCAGCACCGTGGACGTGGAGGTGCGGGAACGCCGGGCCAGGAGGCCCGCTGCCACGGCCGCCGCCCGGGACTCGATCCGCAGCCGGTGGAAGCGCGGCCCGTCCGCCGGCACCCGGGGCATCCGCGGCGGGTCGGCGAACACCGGACCCGGCACCGCGCTCAGCGCTTGCCGCCAGTGCTGCACCGCGAGGGCGCTGCGTGCGGCCCCGACCTCGGAACGCTCGAACGCGGCCTGGTCGAGGGCGGTCCACTGCGGTGGCGGTGCGGCGGCCGGGGCCGCCGGATCCCGGTGCAGGTGCAGGTGCAGGTCGGTGTCCGGTGTGGAGTGAACGGCGCTGCGAAGTTCGGTGTGCAGGTCGGCGAAGACCCTTCGGGCGCCCCAGCCGTCGACGGCCACGTGCGAGAGCGTCAGGGCCAGCCGGGTGACCCGGTCGTCCTCGACCACGGCGGCGACCCTGATGGGCCAGTCGGTGGTGAGGTCGAAGGGGGTGGCGGCCATCTCCTTGGAAACGGCTTCCGCGAGTGGGCCGGTGGGCTCGCCGGCGTCCGGGCGGACGATGCGCACGGGGAGGACCCCGTCGGGTACGGCCTCCTGGTAGGGGCCGTCCGGCGAGCTGCCGAACCGGGTGCGCAGGGCGGGGACGCGTTCCACCACGGCGGCGATCGCGGCGAGGCAGCGGTCGAGCGGCACCGGGGGGTCGACGGTGAGCACGGACGGCATGTTCAGCACGTGGCTGTCGGCGCCGAACCAGATGTGCGGCCGCCAGATGGCCAGTTGCCCCCAGGTCATCGGCGCCCGGCCCGAAGGGTGCGGGCCGGCCGCGACCCGGACGGGCTCGACCGGGCCGGCCGCGACCCGGACGGGCTCGACCGGGCCGACCGTGACCGGGACGGCCGGGTGCGGCAGGGGCCCGGTCACGGTCGGGTCCCGGGCGTCGCGACGGCGCGGAGCACGCTGCCGAAGGACTCTTCGTCGAGTAGGTCGATGAGGCGGACGAGGTCGACCGGTCCGGCGAACTTCCCCTCCAGGCCGGCGTGGAGTCTGATCACGGCGAGTGAGGTGCCGCCCGCGTCGAAGAAGTTCTCCTCGTCCGGGACGGGAGTACCGGGAGCGCGGCCGAGGGCCTCGCACCACAGGCGTTCCAGGGCGGCGCGGGTGTCGTCAGCGGTGGTCATCGTTCGTCTCCTCCCAGACGGTGGCGGGGTAGCCCAGGCACTGGAGCATCGGCTCCATGAACGGGTGGCTGCGCAGCTGTTCGCGGACTCTGTCCCGGCGTTCGGGCGAGCGCTGCCAGCGTCCGACCTGCCGGTCGGACAGCGGTCGGACGCCGCCCAGGGCGGAGACCGCCTGCTCGGACAGGTCGGCCGGGACGGCCTGCGGGAATGAGCTGAACGGCAGGCGCACCGTCAGGCCCAGCAGGTTCGCCAACTGCCCCTGGACGGCGTCACCCTGACGGACGAGGTCCTCGTAGCGGAGCTGGACGAGGCGCAGGTGCCGGCCGCGGAGGGCTGCGACCGCGCGCACGTCGCGGTCCCAGCGCGCGAAGTCGCAGTAGAAGCCGGGCCACGGGGGCAGCACGCTGGTCACCACGTCGCGCGGGTCGCGGACGATGTCGACGATCCAGGTGTCGGGGAAGTCGGCCAGGTCGGCACCGAAGTGGTCGGCGCAGTGCGGGGTGCGTTTGGCGACCGTCCAGCCCGGGGTGGTCGCGCCGAGCAGGTCGCCCAAGCAGTGTTCGCCGTCCCGGACGTGCACGTCCTCGAAGGTCCGGAAGAGGTTGAGCAGCAGTGTCGTTCCGGACCGCGCCGAGCCGAAGACCAGGACACGCAGGCCGGCTCCGGGAACGGCGGGGGGCGGTGGGACGCAACGGACGGGGAGGCCGGGGCCGATCACCGGAGTGCCTCCGATGCCCACAGCAGCGGAGAGTTCAGCGGGTCGTGGACGCCGCGGACTTCCGGGTCGGGTGCCGCCGCGGACGCTGTGCCGTCGTCCGGGCCCGTCCGGTGGAGCTCGCCGAGGTCGCAGGCGAGGACCCGGTGGCCGGTGGTGGCGGCAGCCGCGGGGTGGGCCTGCAGCAGCCGCAGGGCGGCGGTCAGCAGCGGTTCCCGGGTGCGGCGCGGGACGGCCGCGACACCGCCGGCGAACAGCACCCAGGGGCGGCGGGCGGCGGGCTCCGGGAGCAGGCGTCGGCAGTCCTCGGCCGCGCGATGCAGGGCGTGGATCCGGTCGCGGAGCTCCATGAGGAGCAGGCCGTTGGTGTTGCGCCCGGTGCCGTCGGCACCGGCGCCCCAGAAGAAGTCCCGGCGAGTGTCCTCGACCAGCGGACGGCTACCGGTTGCTGCCAACTTCACTGCCAGGGAGGGGTACTGGGTGAACTTGGCGGTCACCGCGCGGCGCATGACGTCGACCCGGGCCTCGGCCCAGTCGGGGCGCAGCGGGACGTCCCGGCTGCGGCCGAGCCGGGCGGCGAGGCTGGGGGAGGATGCCCGGCGGATGGTCCCGGCGTGCTCGGTGTCGGTGAACTTGGCGGCCTGGAAGTAGTGTTCGGCGGTCGGCCAGAGGTGTCCGTCGAGCAGGATCGGATAGCGCGCGAAGTTGGTGAAGGCCCCGTACTCGTCCGTCAGTCGGTGGAAGGTCACCGGGGCGGACGCTCGGCGGACGGCCGGGCCGGAAGCCGACCCGGAACCGTCGGCGCGCTCGGTGCGGTGCTCAACCGACATGGGGCGCCTGCTCACTGGTGAGGGCCTGGTAGCGCAGCGTGAGCGCCCGGCGAGGGCGGTCGCTGTGGTTCGGGCCGGAGGCGTGCAGCAGGTGGGGGTGGAAGGCGAGGGCCTGACCGGGGTCCATCGGGACAGGGCGGGCTTGTTCGGTCTGCCAGTGGGTGTCGGTCACGCGGGCCTCGCCGCCGAGGTGGCCGACCGCGCCGGCCCGGTTGCTGCCCGGGATGACCTCCAGGCAGCCGTTCTCGACGGTGCACGGGTCGAGGGCGATCCACAGGGTGACGTAGTCGTCGGCGGGTCCGGTGAGGTAGGGGGCGTCCTGGTGCGGCGGCTTGGGGGAGCCGACCTTGGGCGCCTTGTACCAGACGATGGAGTGCACCAGACGGTGCTCGCGTCCGCCGAGCAGTTCGGTCACCAGGGCGGTGGCGGCGGGCTTGCGGGACACCTCCGCCACCAGGTCGGAGTGCCGGACGGCGTTCGACACCTTGCGCAGCACGCCGGGGTACGACCCGGCGCCGCCGTCCTGGCCGTGGTAGCCGCCGCCGCGCGCCTCCAGGTTGAAGTCGCCGGAGCTGTGCGTCATCGGGGCGGCGAGGTGCCGGAACCGGTCCGCCTCGGCCAGCAGCCCGGCCACCTCGGCCGGGTCGAGGGCGTCGAGGAGGAGGTAGCCGTCCTGCGCGTACCGGTTCGATCGGCTGTCGGTCATGGTCTTCCTCACCGTGCCTAGAGGTCCCAGAGGTCGAACTGCGAGACGATCTCTCGCAGTTGCGCGGCCAGTCCGGTCGGCGGCGTCATCCGGTAGTGCACGCCGATCGCGGCCAGCCGCTCGAAGAAGTGCTCCACCACGTCCACGTCCTGCATGATGATCATGCGCATCCAGTCCGCCGACCCGGCGTTGAAGGAGCGTGAGGTGGACAGCTTGACGCCGGCCTCCCTGGCCAGCAGGAAGTCGAAGGTGTCGACTCCGGTCAGCTCGCCCTCCGCGGTCGAGTCGAACCCGGCCGGCGGGCGGAGCAGGAACTTGTAGCCGGCCTGCGGGGGGAGGAGGGCGTCCTCGGGCCAGCCGAGGTCGCGCCAGCCCTGGACGGCCGCGGTCAGGGCAGCCGAGATGCGGTCCTGCACGTCCTCGCGGATGCCGTCGTCGGTGGAGGCGCGCAGCGCCGCGGCGACCGCGTCCTGACAGAACTCCGGGATCATCACGCAGAATTCGGAGTTGTGGATCCGCAGGTCGTTGATGACCGAGGGGTTCCCGGCCATCAGGCCCACCCGCAGGCCGGGGAGGCCGAGCTCCTTGCTGACGGACAGCACCGTGACGGCGACGTCCATGGCACCGGGGATCTCCAGGATGTTCACCGACCGCTCGCCGCGGTGCACGGTGTACCAGCTGTCGTGGTCGTGCAGCACCAGCACGCCGTGCCGCCTTGCCAGCGCGACGAGTTCGGTGAGGTACTCGCGGCCCAGCACCGTTCCGGTGGGGTTGGTCGGCGAGTTGATGTACAGGCAACGGACGTCGTGGCCGCCGATCCGCTCCAGGATGGCGTCCAACTCGGCGAGCACGGGCCGGAAGTGCTGGTCCATCGGCACCCGGACGACCTCGGCGCCGTTGCCGACACCGATACTGGTCACGGTGCTCAGCGCGAGCTCCGGTACCAGCAGGTAGCGGCCGGCGTAGCTGCGGGTGATGGCGTCGAAGGCCTGGGAGGCGCCCGTGGTGACCATCACCTCGGCGTGCGGGTCCAGCGTCACCTCGAACTGGCGGTGCATGAACTGCCGGAACTCTTCGCGCAGTTCGGCGGTTCCGTAGGAGGACGGGTAGTGCCGGGCGGACTCCGCGCCGCGGCCGAGGGCGTCCATGGCGTCGAGGGTGGGCCGGAACTTGTCGTAGAACGGGTAGCCGTAGTCGGTGCCGAAGTCGAGAAACGCGGCTCCGCGCCGGGCGGCCTGGTCGGCGTACCAGCGCTTGAGCACCAGGTGGCGCTTCTCGATCAGGCCTGTCGCACGGCCGGCGACAACCCGGGTGTTCAAACCGCCGCCGAGCCGGGCGAGGGCGCCGTCCCGAGCGGAATCGTCCTCGCGGAACATATGTCAACTCCACCGTGTTCGCGGGTTCGTGTGGACTGCGGCCACCGGACGGCAGAGGAATGCCCGCCAATTCGGCAAAGGGCGTCGTCATGCTCGCCGATTCGTGGCCGGGGGCGCGTCGAATGCACCCGACAGAATGCCCGGATGATGGCCGGGCAGGTAAGCGAGAGGAATGCCGCAGCCCTTTCAGGCCGCAACACGGTGCAATGTTACACGACACTGGGGCGTCGATCTACGTGTCCGTTTGGTTCGCTTTTGATGGCTTTGAGGTGGGATTCTCCTGCGCAACTCGCGTAGAAAAAAGGACACTTGACATGCCGTCACCGGGCTGTCTGTAATATTGCACAGCATGTCGGGAGGCTGCGAACAATCTCGAATATGTCGCCGGAGTGGCGTTGTGCCCCACCTTTCGGCGATTCGGTCGGCCTGCTAGGAACAGCATTCACTTGTGGAAGAGGCGAGATGGGCACCGATCAACCAGTTCGGCTATCAACTGTCGTCATGGCTCACCCGCACCGGGACGAAGCGGCGAAGCGCCTGCAGAAGCAGTACCCGGAACTTGGCATCAGGATCGTCCATGACCCGGATCCGGACGGGCCGCCGGCCACCCTGCGAACGGCACGGCTGGCCTGGGGCGCCGTCGCGGCGGGCGCGACCCACCACCTGGTGCTCCAGGACGACGTGGAACTGTGCCAGGGCTTCGCCGAGGCGGTGCACCGCGCCGTCGTCGCCGGGCCGGTCGGGCCGCTCTCCTTCTTCGCCAACTGGGCATCCCGCTCCGGGCAGATGCTCCGGCTGGCCGCGCTCAGCGGCGCCGGCTGGGCCCCCGTCCTGGACGAGTACGTCCCCGCCCAGGCGTTGCTGCTGCCGGCCGGGCTGGCCGCCGAGTTCGCCCGGTACGCGCAGACGCTGCACTTCACCGTCCCCGACAACCAGGCGATGTCCGCCTTCCTGGCCGCCAAGCAGCTGAACACCTACGTGAGTTGCCCCAACCTGGTGGAGCACGCCGACGGTGCGGGCAGCCTGCTGTCGCACGACGTGATGTTCGGTGTGCGCAGCTCGGTGCTGTACCCGCGGGACGTGGACGTGGCGGCGGAGGCCTTCGACGGCGGGGTGGTCGCCTCCCGGTGCGTCCCGCACTTCGAGAGCCTCGCGGGCTACGCCGTGGTCTTCTTCCAGAGCGAACGCGACGGTGCGTCGGCCGGGAGCGTGGCGGCGCACGAGATCCTGCGCGACTGCGACATGTCCAACGCGGAGATCGTCGAGCAGTTCCGGGCCTGCCTGGGCGGGCAGCCGCAGGCCGAGCCGGCCGAGTCCGGCTTCGGCTACCCGTTCATCTTCCAGCTGTGGTTGACCGCGTTCCTGCTCGGCGTGGTGGCCGCGTGCGTGCTCGGCGACTCCGAGCGGGCGGCGAGCGACGGTGGGGCGGCCGGCGGCCACCCGCGCGACCGCTTTGCCCCGGACCCGGCGGTGCTCGAGCGCGGGCTGGAACGCCCGTGGGCGAGCGGGGCGTTGGCGACGCTGCCGGCCGGAACGCTGCGGCGGTTCCTGCCCGCCGAACAGCTCACGGTCGCCTCCGCGCGACTGCTGGGCCTGTGTACCGAGGCGTTGCGGGCGGGTTTCGCGGCCCCGGCCCGCTGGCCCGAACTGCTGACGTTCCCGGAGCGGTTGGCCCCCGCCCGACGCAGCTGAGGCAGCGGCCGACGGAAGCGGCGGTCAGCGGGCGACGGAAGCGGCGGTCAGCGGGCGGCGCACCGGCAGTACAGGTCGACGCCGGTGAGGTCCGGATGATGTCGGACTGTCTCCGCGCGGACCTGGCAGGTGTCGGGGTCGCACAGGTGCAGGGCCGGCCAGCCGCCGGTGGCGGCCAGCCGCAGGTCGGTCGACGCGCTGTCGCCGATGACCAGGCAGACCTGTCGGCCCGCGGCGTCAAGTCGGGACCGGACGGCCTCGGCGAACGCCGAATCGGCTTTGGCGCAGCCCAATTCGCCCGAGACGAAAACCTCGGCGAAGCGGTCGGCGAGGCCGGAGGCGAGCAACTTGCGGCGCTGGTGCGGTCGGCAGCCGTCGGTGGTCAGCCAGAGTTCGTGCCGCTCCCGCAGCCGGTCGAGCTGGGCCGGGACGCCGGGGAGCGGGCGGAGCAGGTCCGACCGGCGGGTGCGGAACTCGGCCGCGGCCCGGGTGGCGAGCCGGTCGGTGCCGGTCAGAGCGGTGAGTGCCGCGGCCCACGCCGACCGGCCGTGCTGACCAATCATGTCGACTGCGGACCGGGGGAGTTCGAGTTCCTGCGGGTCGATCCACAGGGCCTCCCAGGAGCTCAGCCGGGCGGTCTCGGGACTGCCTCGCCAGGGGTTCGCACGCCAGACCTCCCGGGTCGCCGCGAAGACCGCGTCGACAGCCTCCGGCCCGTCCGGGACGCCGAGGTGGCGCAGCGTGTCGCCGATCGCGGCGCGCGCGGCCGGGACGTCCGGGATCAGAGTGTCGTCCAGGTCGATCAGCAGGACGCGGTCCAGCATCAGTGCTCCGGGTTCGAGGGCGCTCCGAAGTGCGCCGTACCAGTGTGCTTCGCCGCCGTCGACGAATTTCGCCGTACCCGACCGAACGAGGTGGAGAGGAAATGTCAGAACGGCCGATGTGCACGGTCATTGTGCCGACCTACAATCGGGCCGACCTGCTGGAGCATACCCTGTTCTCGCTCGCCCGACAGTCGGTCCCGACATCGGATTTCGAAGTGATCGTGGTGGACGACGGCTCGACGGATTCCACGCCGGAAGTGGCGGCGCGCTACGCGTCGCGGCTCGGTCTGCGCTATTTCCGGCAGGCCGACGAGGGATACCGGGTGGCGGCGGCGCGGAATGTCGGGATATCCCACGCGCGGTCGGAGGTCTGCGTCTTCCTCGACTCCGGTGTGCTGGCCCACTCCCGGCTGCTGGCCGCCCACCTGGCCAGCCACGCCGTGGACCCGGACGCCGCCGTCTGCGGGTACGTGCACGGGCTGAGCTTCGACGACCACGGCGCGGACGCGATCCGCGCGATCGGCGACCCCGGTCGGCCGGACCAGACCATCGCCGGGATGGCGGCCGACCCGGCCTGGGCCGATCCGCGCGAGGCCTTCTACGCCAAGCACACCGACGAGTTCGGCGGGCTGCCGGCGCCCTGGGTGGTGTTCTGGACCTGCAACGTCTCGGCGCGCACCGAGCGGCTGCGCGCCGTCGGCCGGTTCGACGAGGCCTACCGGTCCTGGGGCGCGGAGGACATCGACCTCGGCTACCGGCTGCACCGTGCGGGCACCCGGTTCGTGCTGAACCGGGCGGCGGCCTCGGTGCACTGGCCGCACCCCAAGGACCGGGCGGCCAACACCGAGTCGGTCATGGCGAACTACCGGTACTTCGCGGCGGCGTACGACGACCCCGCGGTGCGGTTGGTGGGCCGGGTGCGGCTCTTCGACCTCAACGACGCATTGATGTCCAGGACTGCGAGGCAGCTGCCATGACCGAGGAAATCAGAAGAATCGTCTCCGGTGTTCCCAAAATCGGGGAGTTCATCGCGACGATGGCGGACGACGCCGACCTGTGGGACGCCGGAATGGAATCCATGGCGAGCGTCCAGCTGATGATGCAGTTGGAGGACCATTTCGGCGTGGAAATCCCGGAGGAGAAACTGACCAGGGAGACCTTCTCCAGTATTCGCGCCATCGAGGCGGTGCTGACGGAACTGCTGCACGCGCCGGAGCGGAGCGGGCAGCACGCGGGGAAGACCGTGGCCCCGTGACCGGGGCCGCTGGCATCCTCGCCCCGGAGTTGGAGGACCTGCTCGCCGTGGTCGCCGAGCAGGCCGCCGCCGCGGCGGCGGACGTCGACCGGAACGCCCGCTTCCCCGCGGAGGCCGTCCGGGCGCTGCGCGAGACGGGGCTGATCACGGCGATCGCCCCGCGCGAGCTCGGCGGCCTCGGCCTCGGCCTGCCGGCCCTGGTGCGGGTCGCCGAGCAGCTGGCCCGCAGGTGTGGCTCCACGGCGATGATCTGGGCCATGCACCAGACTCAACTGGCTTGCCTGGTACGCCATCACCCGCGATCCGCGGTGCTGCCCGAGGCGGTGGCCGAGGGCTGGCTGATCGCTTCCGTCACCAGCGAGCGCGGGGTCGGCGGTGATCTGCGCAGCAGCCGCACCAGCCTGCTCGACGGGGCGGCGGGCGGTCTGACCCTGGAGAAGGCGGGCACCACGGTCTCCTACGGGGCCGATGCCGACGCCTACCTGGTCACGGCCCGCCGCTCGGCCGACGCGCAGAGCGGCAGCCAGGTCGCCGTGCTGGTGACCCGGGAGCAGGTCGAGCTGGAGCAGCAGGGGAGTTGGGACGTCCTCGGGATGCGGGGCACCTGCAGTGCGGCCTTCCGGCTGCGGGCCGCATTCGGGGCGGACCAGGTCCTGCCGGTGCCGTTCCGGACGGTGGCCGCCGCAACCATGGTCCCGGTCTCGCACCTGCTGTGGGCCGGTGTGTGGACCGGGCTCGCGGCCGAAGCGGTGCGTCGGGCGGCCGGCGCGGCCAGGCTCCGCGCGGGCACCGACCCCGCCGCCGAGGTTCCCGAACTCGGGCGGGCCCACGCGAAGTTGCTGGGCCTGCGGGGCCAACTCGGCGCGGCGGTGCAGGCCGTCGAGCCGGCGTACGAGGCCGGGCGCGAACCGACGCTCGGCCTGGGCGCGCAGCTGAACGCGCTGAAGGTCGCGGCCTCCGAAGGGGTCCTGGAGATCGCCCAACTCGCCC
Organism: Kitasatospora sp. NPDC058965; assembly: GCF_042741245.1. Lineage (NCBI taxonomy): Bacteria > Bacillati > Actinomycetota > Actinomycetes > Kitasatosporales > Streptomycetaceae > Kitasatospora > Kitasatospora sp. NPDC058965. The sequence goes on along the minus strand of NZ_JBHYKG010000003.1, from coordinate 19,228 downwards.
TGCAGATCTGCGGCATGGCCGGCTTCGCCGAGCACGGTCGGCACTCGGTCGCGCGGATCCTGCGCGACGCGCACTCCGCACCGCTGATGATCGGCAACGGCCGACTGCTCGCGGCCAACGCCCGAACGGTCCTGCTGTCCCGGGGGGAACGATGATCGTCGCACCGGACCCGGCCCGTCCGGGGGAAGGGCTGAGCATGGCGGCCGATCCGGCGCTGCGAGCGCCCGGGGTGGCGCTGGTGGGGGCCGAGGGGACGCGGGTCCTGGACGGTCTGCGGGCTGGTCTGGCCGCCGCGTTCGGGGGCAGCGAGGACCACTTCCTGGCCCCGCCGGTGATCGCCAGGGCGGTGTCCGAACGGGCCGGCTACCCGAACGCGTTCCCGCACCTGCTCGGCACCGTGCACGGCACGGAGGACGACGGGCCCACCGACCTGGTGCTCACCTCCGCGGCCTGTCACCACGTGTATCCGCTGCTCGCCGGCACCGTGCTCGGCGGCGAGCGGCAGTTCGGCGTGGAGGCCGTCTGCTTCCGGGCCGAGGCCACCGCCGAGACCGGGCGGCTGCGCTCGTTCCGGATGTACGAGGTGGTCCGGTTCGGCGCACCCGAAGAGGTGCAGCGTTGGCGCGACCGGGCGCTGGAGTCCGCCGTCGAGTGGGTCGGCGGGCTCGGTCTCACCGTCGAGGTGGTGGCGGCCAACGACCCGTTCTTCGGGCGGCCCGGTCGGCTGCTGGCGGCGGTGCAGCGCTCGGAGGAACTCAAGTGGGAGCTCCTGGCACCGGTCGACGATCGGCAGGTGCAGGCGATCGCCTCGGCGAACGGCCACAAGGACCACTTCGGCGCGGCGTTCGGTCTCGCGCTGGCGGACGGGTCGCCGGCGCACAGCGCCTGTGTCGCGTTCGGCCTCGACCGGGTGGTACTCGCGCTGCGCCACCGCCACGGCGAACGGACCGGGGACTGGCCGGCCCACGTCCGGCAGGCCCTGGCGCTCGGACCGCGCCCGGAGCGGACCGGCGGCGCGGCATCGACCAGCAGGGGCGCGCAGCGCGCCGGGGAGAAGGGGAGGACGAGCCGATGACCGACGACGACGGCGTCCCGCTGACGTTCGGTCAGTTGTCCGTGTGGCGGATCACCGACCGCTGGCCGATCGCTCGCCGGCCGGAGACCTACCTGGGCACCGTGGTTCCGGTGCCGGCCGGGTGCACGCCGGAGCTGCTGCAGGTGGCACTGCGCGTGCTCTGCGAGCGGCACGAGTCGCTGCGCACCCACTTCGTGGACACGCCGCGGGGGCCGGTCCAGCTGGTCCGGCCGGCCGAGGACCGGGTGCGGGTCGCCACCGTCGAGCTGCCCGGGGCGGACGAGGCGGCCGCGCTGGCCGCGGGCCGCGCGGAGGCCGCCGAACCGATCGACCGGGCGGTGGACTTCGGGCGGCGCTTCACCGTGGTGACCGACGGCAGCCGCCCGCGGTTCGTCGTGCTGGTCTGCGACCACATCGTCGCCGACGGCTTCGCGCACCGCCGGATGAGCGCCGAACTGACGGTACTGATGGGCGGGGTGGACCCGGACGGCGACCGCTGGCTGGCGCAGACCCCGTCCCAGCCGCGCGCACTCGCGCTGTTCCAGCAGTCGGAGGCCCATCGGCCGCGCCGGGACGCGGCCCGCCGCCACTGGGCCGGCCTGCTGGCGGCGCTGGACCCGGCGATCTTCCCGCTGCCGGACCACGGCGACCGGGACCCGGGCCGGATCGAGGCCGTGCTGAGCTCTCCCGGCGCGCGCTCGGCACTCGCCGCCGCGGCGCGCCGCCTCTCGGTGTCCGCCCACGGCGTGCTGGCCGCGCTGACCGCGGTGGCGCTGGCCGTGCTGACCGGGACGCCGCACGTGGTGCTCACGCTCCAGTCGAGCAACCGCTTCCAACCGCCCTGGCTCGACATGGTCAGCTCGATGAACCAGTACGCCCCGCTGCACCTGGACCTCGCCGCGCGGCCCGACGGCTTCGACGCGTTCGCCGCGGCCGTCCAGTCCGGGGCGCTGCGCGCCTACCGGTTCGGCGCCTACGACCTCGACGAAGTCACCGCGCTGGTCCGGGCCGAGCGCGGCATCGAGCTCGGCTTCGACCACTTCTACAACTTCATGGCGGCGGACGTCACGACGGCCCCGCCGTACCGCCCGGCCGAGGCCGCGCCCGGGCGGGTGGTCGCCACCCGCCCCAACCGGCAGGTCGGTCCGCGCTTCGACCTGAAGGTGCACGGCGGCCCCGACCTGCGGCTGGTCGTCCGGGCCGACCCGCGACTGCTGCCGGAGGCGCGGTTGGCGGCGCTGCTCGGCTGGTTCGACCAGGAGCTGCGGCGCCTCGCCGTCGACGCCGTGGTCGGCACGGCCGCCCAGTACGAGAGATGTGAGCGCGCGCTCGCGCGCCGGGACCCGGAGGAGGTAGTCGGATGGAGGACCTGAGGTCCGTCGCCGCGATCGAGATCGACGACCTGTCACGCACTTTCCAGGAGCCGCAGGGTCGGGTGCGACGTGCCGTCGACGGCCTTTCGCTGCGTGTCGACCAGGGCGAGATGGTGGGGCTGTTGGGGCCGAACGGCGCCGGCAAGACCAGCACCGCGAAGATCCTGATGACGGTGCTGCTGCCGAGCTCCGGGCACGCCCGCGTGCTCGGCCACGACGTGGTCGCCTCGACGCAGGCCGTGCGGCGCTCGATCGGCGTCATCCTGGGCGGCGACGCGGGCCTGTACCCGCGGCTGTCGGCCCGGGACAACCTGCTGCTGTTCGCCGACCTGTACGGCATCCCGTACCGCGAGCAGAAGCGCCGGATACCCGAACTGCTCGACACCGTGGGCCTCCTGGGGCGGGAGCGGAAGCGGGTGGAGACCTACTCGCGGGGCATGAAGCAGCGGTTGCACATCGCCCGCGGCCTGCTGCACGACCCCAGGGTGGTCATCCTCGACGAGCCGAGCAACGGCATCGACCCGGTGGGCGCACGGGAGCTGCGGGCCCTGGTCCGCGACCTGGTGCACCAGCAGGGCCGGACGGTGCTGCTCACCACGCACTACATGTTCGAGGCCGAGGAACTCTGCAGCCGGGTAGCGGTGATGCGCGACGGCCGCAAGATCGCCGAGGGTACCCCCGAGGCGCTGAAGAAGCAGACCGACGGCCAGGTCGTGCTGACGGTGCGTCTGAACGGCGCGGACCACAGTGACGTGCAGCGGGTCCGGGCGCTGCCCGGCGTCCGCTCGGCGACCCTGACCGAGCTGGGCGCCGGCCAGTCCCTCGACATCCACAGCGGACAGGCCGCGGACGTCACCGCCGCTGTGCTGGCCGAACTGCGTGAGCTGGAGATCCGCGAGGTGTCGAAGCGCGAACCCACGCTGGAGGACGCGTACGTCGCCCTCATCTCGGGGGACGGCCGGTGAGCGCGGCGGAGCGGTTCCGCTCGGGCGTCGGGTTCGTGCTGCGCTCCTGGCGCCTGGAGCTGTGGCAGCTCACCCGCAGCCGGCTGTACCTCTTCCAGGCCATCCTGCTCCCGCTGATCTTCGCCTCGCTGGCCTTCTACATGTTCGGCGCCTCGGCCCGCCGCACGCCGCCCGTCGACGTGGCGCTGAGCGCCGCGCTGATGGGCATGTGGTCGTCGACGCTGCTCGGATCCGGCAACGCGATCAACCGACTGCGCTGGATCCAGATGCTCGAACCCCTGGTCGCCAGCCCCCGGTCGACGTTCGTCATCACGCTGCCGTTCGCCGTCGCCACCGCCTCGCTGGGGGTGTACGGGCTGGTGACGACCCTGCTCTGGAGCGGCCTGGTGTTCGGCATGCCGCTGCACATCGCCGACCCGGGCCTGTTCGTGGCGGCGGTCGGTGCGACGGTGCTCGGCCTGGGCATGCTCGGGCTGCTGATGGCCTCCGCGTTCATCCTGTACCCGACCGCGCAGTCGCTGGCCAACTTCTTCGAGTACCCCGTCTGGATGCTCAGCGGCATGCTCGTCCCCGTCTCCGCGCTGCCCGACGCGGTCCGGCCCGTCTCCGCTGTCCTCGCCCCCACCTGGGGGGTCCGCGCCCTGGAGGGCGCGGCGGCCGGAAGTCCCGGCACCGGCCCGGCGGTGGGCATGTGCCTGCTGCTCTCGGCGGTCTACCTCGCGATCACGCTGCTCCTACAGAAGAGGTTCGAATGGCTGGCACGGTCCAGCGGCACACTGGCGCTGCAGTGACGATGCGACTGTTCTTCGTGGCCGGGTGGCGCTCCCACCTGGCACTGTTCCGCTGGCTGCGGCCGTCCGCGTTCATCCCCACGGTGCTGGGTGCCCCCGTGGTCCAACTGGTCTGGTTCGTGCACCTCGGCCGCTACCTGGGCAGCTACCCGCCCGAGTACTACGTCGTCGGCAACGCCCTCAACGCGTGCGCCATGGCGGGCCTGTTCGCCCCCGCCATGTCGATCCAGGGCGAACGGGTCTGCGGCACCCTCGGCGCCGTCCTCGCCACCCCGGCGAACCGCGCCGTGATGTTCGGAGGCCGGATCGGGCCGGCGGTCCTGATGGGGGCCTTCACCTCCGCGGTGATGCTGACCGTGGGCACGGCGCTCGGCTGGCTGCACCTCCCACTCCGGGCCCTGCCCCCGCTGGCCCTGGCGGTCCTGGTCACCGCCCTGTCCTGCAGCGCCTGCGGACTGCTGATCGGCGCGATCGGCCTGCGCACCCGGGAGGCCATCTTCGCCGCGAACGTCGTCCTCTATTCGATGCTGCTGCTCTGCGGGGTGAACATCCCGCTCGACCGCCTGCCCGGCTGGCTCGCCGCGATCGGCCGCCTGATGCCGATGTCCCAGGGCATCGAGGCGGCCCGCAACGCACTCGCCGGCCACGGCGACGTGCTCGGCCTGCTGGCCGTGGAAACCCTGAAGGCGCTGGCGATCCTGCTGCTCACCCTGCTCGTCCTGCGCACGCTGGAGCAGCTCAGCCGCCGGAACGCGTCCCTCGACGACGCCTGACGGCCCCGGCACCGCGCACAGGAGTGCGGGTCACCGTCGGCACGGGCGCCGGCTGCTCGGCCACGTGCGTGCCGAGCGGCTGCGCCGGCGGGAGACGGTGCGGGGCCGGCATGGATGCGGCCTCCCGGGGTGGTGGTCGAGTGGGTGGCGGAGTGTCACAGTGTGGTCAGTTCGGTGAGGTCGGCGATCACCTCGGAGGCGATCACCGGGTCGAGCTCGGCGAAGGTCGGGAAGGTGCGGTTGCGGGTCCAGTAGTCTCCCGGGCGCCTGTCGAGCCACACCGTTTCCACCCGCTGCTCGGGGTAGGCGTCGAACATACCGACGGCGATGCCCTCCTCCGGGGCGATCACCACGTAGAGATCGGGCCCGACCCGGCGGGACAGCCAGCGCTCGACGCCGTTGTCCAGGGGCTCGCCGCGCCGCCAGCCGCGCTGTTCCAGGCCGACCAGCCGGACCGTGGGCAGCACCGGACCGTTCTCGAAGCGGGTCAGGCGGTGGCCCACCCGCTCCTCGTTGGTCAGCGTGTACGTGGGGCGGCCGAGCTGACGGAACGGCTGCAGGATCTCGTAGTCGGCGAACAGCTCCGACCAGTCGGCGAGGCCGTCGCCGAGCAGGAGCGGGTGCGCCAGCCGGACACAGGCCGTGGCCGGCAGTGCGAACGCCTCGTCCCGGACGTCCGCCAGGGTGCGGTCCTCGGCGACGCGGAACGCCGTTACCCCGCCGTCCGTCTCGGACAACCACACCAGGCGGCGGACCAGGTGCCACAGCAGCGGATGCCCGACGAAGAGCTGGTAGAACTCCTCCGCCGTCCACGACCGCCGGGTGACCATCGCCTCCTCCAGGCGCCGGATCTTGTCCCCCGCCACCGTGCGGACGTCCTTCTTGAGCGCGGCGAAGCGCTGGCGTTCGGCGGGCGCCAGCTCGGCGTCATCCCGCGCCCCCGGGGCGGGCAGGTCCTTGCGGCGGGCGCCGGCCGCATCCAGCACGTACGGCTTGAGGTATTCGTCGAAGCCGACCGTGAACGTCCGGGCGCCGTAGTCGATGACGGTGGTCCCGTCGGCGTCCAGCCCGAAGTCCGGGACGAGGCGGTCGGACAGCTGCTCCCCGGTCAGGCCCAGACCTGCCGCCACCTCGGAGATCTTCTCCTGGGCGCGGGTCTTGAGCGCCTTGAACTTCACCCGCTGTGCGATGCCGTGCAGGTGCAGTAGGGCCGTGTCGGTGCCGATGGCTGCCAGCACCTCCAGGCCGTCCACCGCCCGGTGGTGTGCCCCCTCGCCCGGCCAGGCGCGGAGCACCGGCGTCAGCCGGCGGACCGTCTCGTCGTCACCGAAGCGGCCGAGCACGTGCAGCGCCCACCCGTCCTGGGCCGGCATGCCGACCAGCCGCCACTGCTCGAACACCGCCCAGCAGAACTCCGTCAACGACCGCGGCTCGCACAGCCGGGTCACCTCGTCGAGGCCCGGGTAGAACGCCCCGGGCGCGGACAGCGCGAGCATGGTGAGCACGTGCCGCACCGCCTCGGCAGGAAGGGCGCCCTCACCGCCGCGCAGCAGCAGCTGCGGCAGCATCACCGGCTCTGCCCAATCGCAGACCGGGGGCAGCTTCACCGGGAGCGCGGTCACCAGCGGGTCGGCCGACAGCAGAGCGCCCACGGCCTCCTCCGCCGTTGGCCCGTACTCGGCGGCCACCGCGCGAACTGCCGACGCGCCGTGCGCCTCGGCGACCACCCGCAGGGCCTGCTCGGCGCCGAGCCGGGCCGCCCCGGCCTTCCCGAGCGCGGCGGGCACCAGCAGCCGGGCCGCGTCCACGCCGTGCCGGACGAACCAGGAACGCGCAGTGCTCCCAGCCGACTTGAGGCGAACCAGCCAGTCCACCATGGTCTCGGCCACCCGGGCGTCCAGGTACGGAAGCAGCAGGGGCGCGTGCGTGGCCGGGTTCCCCACCGCGGCGGCCCGGATCGGTTCGACGGCGTCCGTCCCGAATCGGGCGGCGATCCGGCGCAGGGAGTCCCCGGAGTGCCAGATGCGCTCACCGACGCGCCAATGTGCGAGCAGGGGCCGGGCCAACTCCTCGTCGCCGTAGACGAACAGCGCGAGCTCGGCGTGCTGTTCGCCGCGCAGCCGCGCGCCCTCGGGCTGCCCGACCCTGGCCCGGATCGTGGCCGCGACCTGCTGCCAGTCCTCGTCCGACCAGCTCGTGTACCAGGACTCGGAGGTCGCCGCCCACGCCTCGCGCTCGCCCGGCAGCCACCGCATCTGCGGTTCGCGAGGCGCGCTGAGGTCGGTCAGCACGCGGGGCTTGCCGGCGGAGCGCGGCCGCGTCCACGGCGGGCTGGTGAACAGCTCCGGCAGCGAGCCGGGGCCGACCTCCGGCACCCGCTCGCCGAGGTTGGTGAGCGGCTCCACCAGGGCCGCCTGCTCCAGCGTCAGCTCCGGCAGCAGTTCGCGCGCGGTCGCGCAGTGGACGGCGACGTGGCCGGTGAGGAGCTGCCGGGCGAGCTGCTGCGCGGCCGGGTCGGTGGAGGCCGCCGCAGCCTCGGCGAGCAGGCGCAGGGCACGCCGGGGGAAGCGGCGCATACCGGCCAGGAGGGCCGCGCGGGTGGACTTGATGCCGTCCTGCTGGGCCAGCAGCCCCCTGAAGCCCTCGTCGGAGGGGAGCTCGGCGAGCGCGTCCAGGATCCGCTTCTTGCCGTCCTTGTGGTGGTAGCTGGTGGTCAGGTCATGCAGCATCACCGGTGCTGCGTCGCCGCCGAGGCCCTCTGCCACGGTCGCGATGATCTCGGTGGACCAACCGTCATAGCCCAGACTCGGCAGCGGGGGGAGCTTCTCCAGCGGCTCCGCCGAGGAGAGCGAGCACAGCGCCATCGACCACTCGACGGCGGCCAGACGGGGGCCCGACGCGACGCACTCCTCGACCCAGGCGGTCTCTGACGGCACCAGGTACGCCGCCACCACCAGGCGGGTCAGGCTGTTCCGGCAACCCGCCAGGGCCTCGACCGCCGCGCGGTGGGTCTCCTCGTCGCAGTCCGCCAGCAGCGACCGGACTCGGTCCGCGGCGGGCCGGTACCCGCCGTGCCTCTGGTTGGCCCCGCGCCGGACGCGGGGGTGGACGGACCTCTGGTGGATCCAGTCGGTCTCGACAGCCGTCGTGAACAGCTCGACGGTGGCCCTGGCCGCGAACGGCAGGCCGAACTCCTTCACCCAGGCATCCACGGCCAGGCTGATCCTGCTCTCGCCCGAGTACGCGTACACGGCGGCGAGCACCGCCGCCCCGAGCGGGTCCCGGCTGCCGGACTGGTGGGCGCGGGCGGCCGCGACCAGCTCCGGGTCACTGCGTTCCGAGGCGAGCGTCTGCTCCAGCCAGTCCTCCATCTGCCGCAGCCCGTCGCGGTACGAGGTCACCGGGCCCTTCCCCGGCGCGGACGGCTTCCGGGGAATGCCGCCCCGGCGCGGGATCAGCGCCCGACGCCAGGCGTCCGGCATGACGAAGACGTCCTCGTCCTCGGGACCGGAGGCCTCGGCCGTGGGTGCGGACCGGACGGGCCGTGCCACGAGCACCGGATCTGCCGCTGTACCCGGCCCCGTGCTCACCCCCGCACAGATCTCGCGGTAGCCCTTGCGTTCCTTCTCGGTGACCACCTTGGCGAAGTGCGCCTGCGCCTCCTCCACGGTCGGGAACGCCTTGACCTGCTCCCGCCCGTCCGTGCCGGACCGCCCGTACCGCACGGTCACCGCGACACCGTCGACCGCAGCCTCCCAGAACTTGTCCGAGCTGCCCTCGACGAACTCCCAGCGCCGCACGGCCCCGCCCCTCTCCTCGCACTGATGATCAGGAGACGAACGTTAACGAGTCCCACCGACAAGTCCCCGGCCGATCGCCCCCCGCTGCTCACCTCCCCGCCGAAGTCACCGTGCGCCGGCGCTGCGTGCCTCGGCGAGCGGCGTACACGCCCTGGACGTATTGCTGGCTGCGCCCGTCACCGGCGGGTCGAAGTGGGGAGCCAGGGGCTGGCAGGGAGCTCCTGAGGTCCTTGATCACTCCCGTGACGAGACGCACTTGGCCTTCGGGGGGGCACGGCTCTGCGAAGGCCCGTGCGTACGCCGGCCGCCCGATCGTGACTCTGACAAACCGACGCGTTCCCGGAGGAGGAACTGACTTCCACTCAGAGAATGGCGATCACCGCGTAGCGTGACCCGAGTGCGGGTCCGCCGTCGGACACACCGTCAGACGGTCCGAAGGTGCTGGCGAGGCGAGCCGGGCTTCGCCCCGGCTGGGATGTCGCCATTCGTGTGGCGCAACGCGGCGCGCGTCGGCTTGTGTGAACAGGTCGCACCGGATTGTCTGGGTCGCGTCTATCGGCATGTCCGCCATCAGCCAGAACGTCCTCCGGCGGGCCATTCCAGGAGGAATCATGCGTACACGAAGCCTGTCTGTCGCGGCCGCAGCCGCCGTTCTCGCCCTGGTCCAGCCAGGCATCGCCGCCGCGAACGGCGACCCCAGCACCACGGTCACGTTCACCGTCACGACCGGCGCGCTGTCGCTGTCGGTACCGGCCAGCGCCACCCTCGGCTCGGGAGCGCCCGGCACCACGATCAGCGCACCGATCGGCGCCTGTACCGTCACCGACGACCGCGCCCTCCTCTCGGCCTCCTGGACGGTGACCGCGGCGGAGACGGACTTCGCGAACGGACAGTCGACCATTCCGGCCGCCCATGCCACCTACTCGGTCGGGACGGTGACGACGACCGGCACCATCACCGCCACCACGACGAACGTGACGCTGACCAACTCCGCGCAGACGGTGCTCACCGGGAGCGCCGGTGTCGGAGACAACACCGCGAGCTGGGACCCGACAATCGCCGTGAACGTGCCCGTCAGCGCCATCGGCGGAACCTACACCGGAACGCTGACCCAGTCCGTTGCCTGACGGAGTGAAGGGTGTGCGCCGGTACTGGGCCCTGCTGCTGATGCTGGCCTTCGTGCAGGCCGCCGGGGTGGTGCCGGCGGCGGCGGGGGAGGCATCCGGGGCACCCTCTCCCCAGGGCGCGGCTGCGGGCAGGAGCATCGCCATCAAGCTTCTCGACGCTCCGGAGAACCGCCGTGCCGATCCCAGGGCGCATGCCTACATCGTCGACCACCTCGCACCCGGCTCGACCATCGAGCGGCGGGTGGAGATCACCAACGAGTCGTCCACGCCGATGCACGTCGACGTCTACGCCGCGGCAGCCACCATCGCGAAGGGTGAGTTCACCTTCGCGCCGGAGCACACCCCCAACGAGCTGACCGGCTGGACGTCGTTCGATGCGACGGACCTCGAGCTGGCGGCCTCCGAAACGGCGCGGGTGAGCACCACCATCCGAGTGCCCGGGGACGCCGCCGCCGGGGAGCGGTACGGCGTCATCTGGGCACAGACGAGCGCCCCCACGGATCGCTCGCACACCGTGACGGTGCTGGGCCGGGTGGGCGTCCGCATGTACGTCGACGTCGGTCGCGGTGACGAGCCACCCTCGGACTTCACGATCGAACGGCTCTATCCGGCCCGAGCCGGCGACGGGCGTGGAGAGGTCCGCGCCCGGATCCACAACACGGGGGGTCGCGCCCTGGACATCAGCGGGACGCTGTCCCTCCTCTCCGGGCCGGCCGGACAGCACGCCGGACCGTTCTCGACCGCCAAGACGGGCGCCACGCTGGCTCCGGGCGACAGCGGGGAGGTGGTGGTCCCACTGGACGCAACGCTGCCGAACGGCCCCTGGGCCGGGGAGCTCACGCTCAGAAGCGGCCTGGTCCAGCACAGCACCCGGGCCACCATCACCCTCCCGTCGACTCCCGGCAGCGTCGGAGCGGACGCCGCGTCGGCCGCACTGCAAGGGGACTTCCCCTCCTCGGTGGTCGCGTGGGTGTCAGCCCTCGCCCTCGCCGCTCTCTGCCTTCTGCTCTCCAGGTTCCTCCGGCGCCGTCGATGACGACTCCGACCATGACGACTCCGACCGTGACCTGCTTCCGCAGCCGGCTGATCTGCTCCGTGGGCGACGTATGACGGTCCTCGTCGAGCGCGTCACCGCTCCTTCTGTGCCGGCGCCGTCCTCGCCGGCGCGCCGACGTCGGCACACCTCTCGCCCGCCCCCGGCCTTGTGGATGCTTAAAGTAATGAACATGTCACGATGAGTATCCACAGCTTGTTCTCGACGGTTGGAAGCGGAGATGTCGGTGTTCAGACGCGGGAGAGGGCGGGCCGGAGCGAGCCGCGGCGCGGGAGGTGCGGGCGGTGTGTTCCGATCCCGGCTGAGGGTGCGGGCCCGGAGGGCGGGGGCGGTCACGTTGGCCGGGCTGGCGGTCCTGGCGATCGTCCTGGCCACGGCCTGGACCGCGACGGTTCAACCCACGTACGTCGCCCACGCCGGCGGCGCGACGACGCCGGTGATCGAGCCTTTCGCCGCCATCGGCTTCGCCGAACCCCTGGGCACCACTGGCCCCGGCGGTACTGCCAGAGCCAGCAATATCGGCAGCGCCAGCCTCACGTTCACGGTCGTCCCAGTCGGCCTGACCATCGCCAAGAGTCACACGGACCCGTTCATCAAGGGCGAGGACGGCGTGTACACCATCACTGTGGGTAACCGCGCGACCGCCAGCCCGACCAATGGCACCACGGTCACCGTCCACGACCTCCTCCCCGAAGGTCTTCGGGCCGACAGGATCAGCGGCGCGGGATGGAACTGCATTCGGGCCACCCTCACCTGTACGCGCAGCGACATCCTGCCCGCTGGTCACAGCTACCCACCCATCACCCTGAACGTCGATGTCTCCTGCCACGCCCGCGAGCGGGTCATCAACACCGCCACCGTCACCGGAGGGGGTGACGGCACCACCAACACCGCCACCGACCCCACCACGATCAAGCGCCACGGGCATGACGACGAGGGGCATGACGATGACGGGCACAACGGCCACGGCGGGGGGCACGACCACTGCGACGGCCACGACCACTGGTAGCACTCAACCCACCTGGCCGTAGGGGAGGGTCGTGGAGGCCCTCCGTCGCTGCGGCGGACCTCCACCACCTCCGACCCAACTCCCAACTCCCCACTCCCCACCCCGACACCGGCACCGCTCCGGAGGGCGACCCCTACGGCAACAGCCTCTTCCCGTCGGCCGAAGGCTGAAGCCTGCTGCAGAAGGCCGTAAAAGGCCGTAAGCGGTCAGGCCGGCGTCCTGGCCCGGTGGCCCGTCAAGTCGGCTGCGAGCGTGCGCTCGTGTCGTCTCGACAGCCAGTGGACGGTGCCGGGCTGGCACCGGTAGATGCGCTGTCCATGCGCGGGATCACGCAGCAAACAGGGGGACGCCCGACACCCTGGCCGGGCGCGGTTCCTACTACACCAATGCCCACCCGAACGCCGTCGCCCTCTCTGCCGACGGGGGATACCTCGCAGCGGGGACCCGGGCGGGCGGCCAGGGCACCGTGGTCTACCCGCTCGGGGCCGCTGAGCCGGTGCGGCGGATCGACCTGGGGAGCGACCAGACGCTGGAGGACCAGGGGCTGGCCTGGTCCGCGGACGACGGTCTGCTGTTCGCGGTGACGCACGGTCCCGGGAGCGGCACGCCGATGCTGCACGTCGTCCAGGATCCGACCAGGACATCCGGCCGACCGGGGCTCGGGGGAAGGTAGGCATCCGGCGGTGCCGGCGGTTGGTCACCCGTGGACCGTCAAGCAGTGGCGTGCTCCAGAGGATCCAGGAGTGGGCCAAGGCCAACTGGTGCCCGGAGATGAGGGACAGCGGGCCGACCCCGGCCGCCGTGCGCGAGAAGTACAACGCGGGGCACAGCTGAGCAGCAGAGACAACAGAGTCCCCCGTCGGCCAGGAGAGGTGCCGGCTGGCGGGGGCCTTTTTGCGTTCTCCGACTATCGGCCTGGTGGCTGAGGACAGGGCATCGGTTCTGCGTCATCCTGCCAGTGGTAAGGGCACGGAACGACCGTGACGTGCACCTTGTACATGCTCCCCGGCTCCGGGTGCCACCAGGACCAGACGGTAGACCGCCCGTGCGACAGCACCACTTCGTGGTACTCCCGAGTGTTGTCCGGGTCAGCGTGGTACACCCGAGGTGCTTGCTTGTCCCATTGCTCCCGCATCCAGTCGGTGGCCTCCTTGGCCGAGGTGAAGGTGCCGGCCAGCTGATGCGGCTTGAGTAGGCGGTGCCGGACAGCCTCCGGGGGAAGCTCCGAAGCCATGAACTCCGGCCTGCCGGGGTTTCGATTGATCTGCTGCTTGTAGCTCTCAAGAAGGGCGCCTTGGCCGCCCCACAGGAAGCCGTGGAAGTGCAGCCCCGGGACGGGGTCACCTTTCAGGTGCTCGAGCCAGTTGATCGGTTCCACGGGACGTCAACAGCACCTTTCGAAAGGGGAGTTGGCGAATGTTCGGGGCCTGTCGCAGTCAGGAGGTACGACGCGCCGCATCAGGCCGGCGGGAAGGCCGAGCGGCGCACGGCCGCAGTCAGCTCGCCCAGGTCGGCCTTGGCGAGTGCACCGACCAGATACGCGCGCATCTCTTCCACGACGTCACCCGGCTGGGCCAACACGGCCGGCGCGAGTCCGGCGCGCATCTCGGGATCAGCGAGGGCCTGGCGAAGGATGCGGTTGGCGACCTCGGCGGCAACCCACTGTGCGGTGCGCTCTTGCAGCGCGATGGTGAGGTGGAGAGAGGGCTCGTCTCCCACCGCGTGAGGAGAGTGGATGTATCCGCGAGGCAACCAGAAGACGTCGCCCGGGTTCAGCGTGTAGGTCTCAGCTGGTGGAGTGAACTCCAAGTAGTGACGCTCCTCCGCAGTGAATCCGCGTGAGGAGAAGTTGCCGTACTCCTGCACGGGGTTCTCCACGAACGGCGGGTGCAGCGGCCAAGCCTTCTGGCCGTGGAGCTGGACGATCAGGGTGATGTACCGGTCGTAGTGATACCTGAGCCCGTGGCCGCCGGCCGGGGTGTAGTACCCGTTCACGTGAACCTGGTAGCCAGTCTGCAGGGCCAGCGACTTCGCCAGGTCGGAGATGACGGGCTTCATCTTCTCCAGGCCCCGAAGGGACAGGGTCCCGTTCTCGTCCAGGTGCCGGCGAACGCACCCGGGCCGGGGCATGTCGCCGTGCTCGTAGTGGCGGGGGTCCACCGCTGTGCCGCCCCTGAGCAAGATGATGCTCTTCATGGGCAGCGTGTCCGAGTCGATCCAGGAGTCCACCTCCTCCCGAGTGAGCAACGGCCGGAAGCGGTCCGGGTCATGAGGGTAGAGCTTGGGTGCGGTCGGGCAGGCCCTGAGGACTTCTGCCGGATCTCCCAGTAGCAAAGACAGGCTCATTGGGGCTCCATGATCAGAGATGGCCGGTACGCTACGAGCAGTGGGCCGCCCCCGCCTGAATCGGGGACGGCCCACGCTGTGCTCTCCAGGCCGTCAGGCGACGGCGGCGGTGGTGGTGTCCGCACCGAACATGGCGAGGATCTGCTTGGCGCCGGTCACCAGTTCGGCCTTGGTGTAGTGGAGGACCGTGCTGTCGTCGCCCAACTTGGTGTCGCCCATCGCGTAGCCGGCGCCGCCGGTCAGCGGGGCGATCATCATGCAGTCCTCGGCCGAGCCGTCGTTGTCCGAGGCTCCGCCGCACAGGGCCGTGAAAGGCCCCGCGATCTTGGCCTTGTACAGGTCGGACATAGTTGTTCCACCTCTCGTTGGTGGGGACCCGTGCCGGTTGGTACGGGAGTCTTGAGGGCACGTCAGTGCCAGATCCGAGAGTCCGGGATGCGCTCCGGCCACAGCTGGGCCCGAAGACGCTGCATCGTCGGGGATTCCTTGGCAGGCTCCAGGGCTTCCGAGCCGGTGGGCGACTCGGAGCTGTCGCTCTCGTCAGGTTCGCCGGGCTCGACCTGGATCATGTGAGGAGCCCTAGCCATGGTTGCGGGCTTTCGACGGGTGGCGGCATGTGAGCCGGTGAACTACTCGGGCTCGCTTGATGGCAATCGCGACAGCCGGCAGGTTCAGCGGGATCGCGGGCGGTCCTTCTCCGGTCGGCCGTAGCCACGTTCCGCTGCGCCGTGCCGCTCTGACTCATCGGGTCCTCCTCTGTCAGCCGCCGCTGTGGGGCGATGAGTTAGACCGTAAGGAGACCGCTACGGAGAGGGCCACGTTCGTGCGAGTTCTTGCGAGTGCGTCACCCAAGAGTGTTGATCGCCGATGCTATCAACGTACGAGCATCGGGCCCGTAGATCGCCAGCCCCGCCAGTTCGGCGAACGTTTTGGAGTACATCGACACCTCTTGGGGCTGGGTCAGCCGCAGGTGCCCGCTTACTAGCTCGACGGAAGTTTGCTCGTCGTCGAACATGTAGAAGTCTTCGGCCGGTGAGCGTGTGCGATCTGGCCGAAGCGGGATGACTCCGAGGCTGACACCGGGAAGCGTGCTCACAGTGATGAGGTGCCCAAGCTGGCCGACCATCGCCTCAGCGTCGCAAACTGACGCACGTAAAACGCTCTCCTCCACCACCAGAGCGAAGGTCTTGTTGCCGGAGAACAGCATCGCCTGCCGTTCCATCCGTGCATCAACGGCCGCCGAGACATCATCGACAGTCCCACGTGAACGCTGTACGGCCTGAAGCACCGCCGTTGTGTACGCCCGGGTCTGAACCATCCCGGGGACCACTCGGCTGGCGTAGACCCTGAAGCGGTGTGTTCGCTGGTACAGGGAAAGCACCGACTCCTGTGCTTGGCGCAGGCCGGCCTTCTCCAGGCGTCGCCACTCCACGTACATGGATTCGGCATCCCGCGAGGCGGCGATGAGCCTGTCCGCCTGGTCCTCGGCGCCGCAAGCTTTGCACCAAGCTCGAATGTCTGAGTCGGACGGGCCTGCCTTCCCGTCCTGGATGCGCGCGGTCTTGGAGTCGTGCCAACCACATCGGACCGACAACTCGTGTCCGGAGATCCCTGCGTCTCTTCGAAGGTCTCTGAGTCGTTCGGCGAGGGCCTTGCGAGCGGCGATGACGCTGGACGAGGGGGTGTAGGACATGAGTTGTCGATCCGGCTGCGGCTGCTCTTCCTGGGGTGGTCAGACCTTGTAGTGCTGGTGGTCGGTCGCACGTTCCCATACCGCTTCGAAGGCATCAGCGCAGAGCTTCGCGGCGGCCGGGTCCTCCGTGAGTTCTCCTCCGAGCGAGTCCCCGTCGCCGGAGAAGTGCCCCCACCTGACGAGCTTGCTGTCGAACAACCAGAAGTCGTTGCCCGGGAGTGACAGGCTCGAAGCCTTCCGTCGAGGAAGCCAACGGACCTGCTCACCAGCGGCAACGTTGGGGAAGGTCACGTCGTACTCGTAGCGGATGTACTCACTGACCGGCTCGGAGACGATACGGGCGCGTCGGATGACCACACCGCGACTGGTCGCCTCTGCGATCACGTCCAGCCATGGGCGCCACCAGGACTGCCGGTTCTCCGGGTCGAGGCGGCGGCCACTGCGCCACGCAAGGAGTCCTGGGTCGTCCTGCATGTAGCCGTCGCGCATCTCCAGATGAACGGCTGAGCGCTGGGCGGCCCTCAGTAGCTCATCAATCCTCGTCCCGCTCTGCGACATCCAGCGCCTCCCTCAACACCCGTGCCAATCGCGCGGGGACTCGCACTACCGTCTCGTGCTCAGGGATCTTGCCATCGGCGCGGCACTGCTCCTCGGTCTCCAGACTGGTCTTCCAGCCCTGGATCACGAGATCCCTGGTCTCGTCGTCCACCCACACCGTCGGCGAGTCGCCGTCGGGAGAGTCAGGGTCCTTCCCGATGAACCGTAGCGACACGTGGACCTCCTGCACTCGTAGGTTGCGAGATCTTGCTGGGCAGCTGCATCACCCATCGTGGCGCGTGCATCAACAGTCTGTCAGGAGCTTCGGGAAGTTGAGGTACGCACGGGCGCTCTCTGTCCTGGCGCCCAGTCGCAGAAGGACGGGCAAGAGAGGCTCGCTGCGTTCCGGCGGCCCACGCTCTCCATGCAGCCCGAACCGGTGTTTGAGTCTGACGGCGTTGATCAGCTCGGCACTGTCGAGTTCCTACTCAGGGATCGGCTTGGCCAGGCGCCGGGTTGGAGGTCCACGCTGCACGGTGAAGTCACCCTGCTCTGCGGGGCCCATAGCTGCACACGATCGAGGGGCGGTCCCATGCAGACCGCCCCTGACCCGTCGCCCGCCCGCTGCACTCCCCACTCCCAGGCCGCTGACCAGCGGGAATGGAGAAGTCCTGCTGGAGTACTGGTGCCCCGCGTCAGGCCTTGAGGTCGTAAGCCACCGTCACCGGCGCGTGGTCCGACCAGCGCTCCGCGTGCGTAGCCGCCCGCTCGACCTTGCTCCACAGTGCCCGCTCCGCCAGCCCCGGCGTTGTGAGCTGCATGTCGATCCGCCAGCCCGCGTCGTTGTCGAAGGCGCGGCCGCGGTAGGACCACCAGGAGTAGGGGCCGGCCTGGTCGGGGTGGTGGCGGCGGACGACGTCGACGTAGCCGGCTTCGGTGAGGACGCGGGTGAGCCAGGCGCGTTCCTCGGGGAGGAAGCCGGCGGCCTTCTGGTTGCTCTTCCAGTTCTTCAGGTCGGCCTCCTGGTGGGCGATGTTCCAGTCGCCGCAGACGACCACCTCGCGGCCGGCCTCCGCGGCGCGGGAGCGCAGGGAGGTGAGGTGGGTGAAGAACTCGGCCATGAACCGTTCCTTCTCGTCCTGGCGATCGGTGCCGACTTCGCCGGAGGGGAGGTAGAGGCTGGCGACGGTCAGGCCCGGAAGGTCGATTTCGAGATATCTGCCCGAATTGTCGAATTCATCCGATCCGAATCCGATCCGGTGCTCGCTCGGCTCGGTGCGGGAGAGCACCGCGACGCCGGCCCGGCCCTTCGCCGCGGCCGGCGCCCAGTAGGCGTGCCAGCCGGTCAACTCGGTGATCTCGCGAGGGAGTTGGGCGTGATCAGCGCGAACCTCCTGGAGGCAGAGGACATCCGCCTCGGTGGTCTGCAGCCACTCCACGAAGCCCTTCTTCGCGGCGGCCCGAATCCCGTTCACATTCACAGTCGTTACCACGGTAGTCACCCCGGCAGCCTACCCGCCGGGTCCGACGCTCCCGGGCAGCCGCGCTGGTCAGCGGGGGTGGGGGAGGGGAGGGGGTGGCCGGGGGTGCGGGGGCGGTCCGTGGATGAACGTGGGACTGCGTGATGTCGCGGCCAGGTCAAGCCTTGCCATTGGTCTTGACCATCTCCCCGGGAACCACCTAGGGTCACTTACTGCAAAGACCTTTAATAAAGAAGGACGGATAAAGCCCGCCCCCTCACCTGGCAGTACCTGTCAGTAGGGAAAGGGCGGGCCCGGACTTTCTGCGAGAGCAGCCGGCAGCCGTCCCACAGCGGCCGCCATTGCGGCCCAGGGTGGAGGACACGGTGGGGACAGCTCAGCTCACGGCGGTACCGGAGCCGAAGTACTGGCATCTGCGCACGGTCCTGCTGCGCGCCATCGACTCGGAGTTCGCCACCGGCGAGGTGATCCCGAACGAGCGCGACCTCTCCGCCCGCTTCGGCGTCGCCCGGGCGACCCTGCGTCAGGCGCTGGACCAGCTGGAACTGGAGGGCCGCCTGGTCCGCCGGCGCGGCATCGGCACCCTGGTCGCGGCCCCGCGGGTCGGCGTCCCGGTCAGCCGGCGCGAGGAGGGGTGGCCCGGCGGCGGCCCCGAGCAGAGCTGGCAGACGGTCGACTGCGCGATCGCCCCGGCGACCGAGCAGTTGGCGGCGGCGCTGAACGTGCCGGTCGGCGAGACGGTGTACACGGTGCGCCGGGTCCGGCTGAACCAGGGCCAGACCGTGGCCACCGAGTCGCTGCACGTGCCGGACTCCGCGCTGGCCTCGCTGCCCGAGATCCGCAGCGCCGGCAGCGGCGCCGACGAGGGCCGCGCGGTGCTGCGCCGGCTGGAGCGGCTGACCGTGGACGGCGAGTCCCGTGCCGTCGAGCTGGGCGTGGCCGAGGCCGACGAGGCCGCGCTGCTGCAGCGCCCGCCGGGCACCCCGGTGCTGGTGGTGACCACCCAGTTCGCGTCCGGCGGCAAGCTCGCCGCGCTGGCGGTGGCCACCTACCGCGCCGACACCTGCCGGCTGACCTTCGGTGAGACCGGGCTGGTCGAGGTCACCCCGGTGGCCGGGACGGTCCGCACCGCGTCCTGACAGGACGAGCGAGAACGAGCGACAACGAGCGAGAACCGCGAGAGGCCCGCCCCGGAGAACGGGGC
>NZ_JBHYKG010000002.1:87747-95857 GCF_042741245.1 Kitasatospora sp. NPDC058965 | reverse complement strand
TGTGTCCTACGCGGTTGACGGTGACCTCGTCGTCCACGAGGAGCCCTACGGACCCGTCACACCGTTGCGAGAGGGCGACGCCCGTTGGGATCCCGCCTGGTGCGCCGGTCTGATCGACGTCACCGACCCGACCGAGTTCTGGGGCCCGAAGCTGTTCCTCCTGGCCGAGCGGGTGATGCGCGTGACGATCGAACGGTCATGGTTCACCCGGCCGCTGAGAACCGCCGAGCTCCCCGACTCTGCGACATTCATGAACACGCCGGCCTGGGACATCCCCTGAACCCCGAGCTCTACCGCGCGCACCTGGGCGATGGGCCTGCGGTCCTACTCTGCCGCTGACCAAACCTGCTCCCGACCTCCGCCCAGGCGACGGGTAGTCGGCCCGAGGCGCTCCAGTAGGCTGCGCTGGCCATGGATACGCACGCCGAACCCGAGCAGACCCGGCAGGACGCGATCGCTTCCGGTCCGCCGATCCAGCAGCTCTTCCGGGACGTGATCGCCGACCGCCTGCCGGGCCGCAGGCCACCCCAGGCAGCGATGCTGTTCGACGCCGAGATCGACCCCTCCTGGGACGACCGGAGCTTCCTCGGCGACTTCTACAACGAAATCCTCCACCAGGACACCTGCCAGCCGGCCACCGCCGACGGCCTCGCCCTGCTCGCGGCACTCGCCGTCGACGACCGGGTTCCCGCCCGACAGCGGTTCCAAGCCGTCCATCTGCTGGTCAGGGCTGCCACCGTTGGCGAACGCCACCTCGCCGAGACCTGGCCGAACACCTCTCAACACGCCGATCCCGACAGTGAGGCCCGGGCCCGCAGCGCGGTCCAGGCCCGCACGCCGGATCTGCTGACCCGCTGGCCGGCCGAATGCCCTGCGGTCCGGTTGGCTCTCGCCGGCCTTGCTGTCGTCTTTCCCACCGACCGCACCCTGCCCGCCCTGACACCGCGCCTGCAGATCTTCACCAACCAGCACCCCCAGGGCACCGACGTCGGCGACTATGTGCGGTTCGTCCTCGTAATGGCCTCGCAGGACGACGACCGGATCCTCACCGCGACCGAGAAGCTCACCGACGCCCACTGGACGGGAACAGCGCGCGAAGTGCCGACACGGGCGCGCGCCCTCCACCTCCTCGGCCAGATGCTGGCCAAGGTCGGAGCCGAACTCAGCCAGCCACGCGCCGAGCAGTGACGCCCCGCAAGCACGACGAGCGACCCACCGCGCGTCGCTCACGCTGCTATTTCTCGTGAACATTCACGGACCTCAAGATCCGCAACTGCTGCCCAAACCGGCGGACAAACGCTGCCCCTAGCGGGCGCGCGGTCCGTGCCACCTCGGGGCTGCTGCTCGTCACCGGTCCATTCACAGTGATCACCGAGGTCACCGCCGCGGCGGCGGCAGGGTCGCTGCGCCTGGTCGTCGTCCCGGCCGCCTTCGCCGGCACCACCTGATGGAGCCCGCCTGCACTACCGACAGCGTCTGTTCCCCGGCTGCCGGGGGCGGGCCCCGCCCGGTGACCTGTCGAGACCGGGCACCCAGGAGTCCGCGGTGCCAGGCTGGGTGCATGGGCGAGCACCTAGGCGACGGCCGGACCGCGACCAACCTGTACAGCCTGGCGCCGGGCCAGTTCACCGCCGCGCGCGACCGCGCCGTGCGCGCCGCCCGCGCGGCGGGCCACCGCGACCAGGCCGCCCGGCTGGCTGCACTGCGCCGACCCACTCAGCCCGCGTGGGCCGTCAATCAGCTCACCCGCCACCACCCCGGGCAACTGGCCCAGCTCCTGGACGTCGGGGCCGCCATGCGCACCGCGCAGGCCCAGCCCGACCCCGGGGCGCTGCGCGAGCTGGTCGGTCGGCGACGCCGGCTGATGGAGGAGCTGGTGCATACAGCTGTCCAGGATGCGGCCGACGCGGGCGAGCGCCTGGGTGATGCCGCCGTGCAGGCCGTCGAGCAGACCCTGGCCGCCGCCCTCGCCGACCCGAGCGCCGCCGACCAGGTCGCCGAAGGCCGGCTCGCTGCGGCACTCAGCGTGCCAACCGCGCTGCCGGATCTGGGCCGGCCCCTGGCCGCCGTCCCGGACCCGCCCGACGCGGCTCCGGCGGCGGGCGGCGGCACGCGGCCGTCCGGCTGGCAGTCGGCCCAGGCGACAGGGAAGCCGGTGACGGCAGCACCCCGCACCCGGGCCTCCCGCTCGGAAGCCGCTGCGGAGCAGCGGGCGCAGGCCGTGGCCGAGCTGGAGCAGCGCCGCAGGCAACTGGAGGGCGAAGCAGAGGCGGCCGAGCGGGCCGCGGTTCGGGCCGAGGAGGACCTGGCCGGCGCCGAGGAGCGGGCACGGGACACGCAGGGCGAGGTCGAGCGGGCGCATCAGGTGCTGGACCGGGCCCGGTTCGCGGCTCGGCGCGCCGAGGAGACACGCGAGCGGGCGGCGGACCGGGCCCGCGGGCTGCGCGAGCAGGCCGGCCGGGCCCGGGCGGCCGCCGACCGGGTGCGCGGTGAGGCGGCCAGTCGGCCGGGGCGGTAGTCGCTGCACTCGGGGGGTGGGCCGTTCGGCCGAGCAGCCCGGCCGCGGCCGGGCGGACGCGCCGCATAGTGGGAGGTGGGAGGGGGTTCGCCTGCGGGTGTGAGAGTGATGGTGGTGGTGGCTATGGCCAGGCCGATCTGGACCGGGGTTCTGTCGTTCGGGTTGGTGACCGTGCCGGTGGCGTTGTACTCGGCGACCGAGTCCCATTCCGTGAGCTTTCGGCAGATCCAGCGCGGCACCGCGGACCGGGTGCGCAACAAGCGCGTCAACGAGCGCACTGGAGAGGAGGTCCCGTACTCCGACATCGTGAAGGGCTACGAGCTCGCCGAGGGCGAGTACGTCATCGTCGAGCCCGACGAGCTGGAGCGCATCTCCCCCGGCCGGTCCAAGACGATCGAGATCAGCGGCTTCGTCGACCTCGACCAGGTCGACCCGATCTACTTCGACACCACCTACTACCTGGGCCCTCGCGGCAAGGAGTACGCGAAGGTCTACGCCCTGCTGCAGAAGGCTATGGCCCGCTCCAACCGGGCCGGCCTCGCGCTGTTCTCCATGCGCGGCAAGGAGTACCTGACCGCGGTCAAGTCCGAGGGCGGGATCCTCAGCGCCCACACCATGCACTTCGCCGATGAGGTCCGCGACCCGCGCCGCGAGGTCGACAACCTCCCCGACGAGCAGATCGCCGTCTCCGAGAAGGAGCTGTCCACCGCCGAGCAGCTGATCGACATGCTCGCCACCGACTGGAACCCCGACGACTGGCACGACACCTACGCCGAGCAGGTACGCGACCTCGTCCAGGCCAAGGCCGAAGGCCGCGAGATCGCCATCAGCGAGGGGCCCGCGGAGGCCACCAACGTCGTCGACCTCATGGCTGTCCTGGAGCGCAGCCTCGCCGCTGCCGGCAGCGGCGACCAGAAGGAAGCGGCCGACGTTCGGCAGCCGCAGGAGAAGGGCTCCGGCGCAGCCGCCGGCCGCGGCACCGCCCACCGCCAGCCCAAGACAGCCGGCACCAAGAAGAGCACCTCCACGAGCACACCCGCGAAGGCGAACGCCCGTAAGAGCACCAGCACCGCCAGCGCCCAGGAGAACCTGGGCGCGCTCACCAAGGCCGAGCTCTACAAGCGCGCCACCGACCTCGACATCCCCCACCGCTCCACCATGACCCGCGGCCAGCTCCAGGACGCCCTCGAACACACCCCCGCCGGCAAACGCCGCCGCAGCGCCTGACTGTCCGTCGCTCGGCCTTCGCCCCCACCGAGTAACGGGCTCTGGCAACCGCCCTACGCCGACTCGATGTGCCGACCTCGCCGTCACCACCCCGGATCACAGCCGGTGCCGGGGCCATGGTTACGGTTGCGGAGTGAACAGATCGACTGCGACAGCCGGCGGCATCGGCGACCCGGCTCGTCCTGACGCGTTGCTGCCCCGCCTGGCCGCCAATGAGGAGGTCGTCGCGTTCTTTGCCTGGGTCGCGGACCTCGACGCGACGAGTCCGGCCGACCACGAGCTGGAGGACGGAGTCCATCTCGCCTCGGGGGCTCGGCTGGAGCAGTTCGCGCGGGCAGGCTCAGGGGACGCCTTCTGCTTCGTCGGCGAGGGCGGTGAGGAACGCCCGGTGGTGTACGTGAGCCTTGACGGTCAGGCCGGCCCGCTTGCCGTTGGGCTGCCTGAGTTGGTGCGGCTGTGCCTTGTGGCGCCGTGGTGGCGGGACGCTCCCGGCCGGACGGCCGAAGAACTCCAGGCCGTCGCCGACGAATACCGGGAGCGCCTGCCCGACCTCGATGAGCGGCGCAACCGGGCGGCCCGGGCGCTCGGCCTCGATCCCAGCGCGCTTCCGTCCGAGGCGGCGGCCCTCGCCCGGCTCGCAGCGCTCTCCCGGGGGCCGGTCGCGACAGCCTGCCTCGTCCTCGGATACGAGGACGAGCCGCTCGACCCCCTGTTCGGCGCCGACCGGACCTGACTGCTCATCCATGGCCTCGCCCGCAGCCAGCGGGGGAGCTGCGAGGTCAAAGTTGAGACACCGTCAAAGTTCGGTGAGACGGGTCCGCACCGCGGGCGCGGTGGACGGCTACCAGTTCGACGACCAATGCGGTGGCCTGGTCGGCCGTGCGAGCCACCCGGCGCGCCTCGTCGAGATCCTGCTCGCCCGGCAGGTGCGGGGGCTTAGCCGCCAAGAGCCCGAGATAGAGCATCGCCGCCTCCCACTCGGCTTCGGGGCCCCGCCGTGCCAACTCCGCGATCAGCCGATGTCCGGGCTCCGGGCTGCCAGCGGTGTGCACCATGGCGTCGACCGCCCGGTCGACAAGCTCACCCACGCCCGGCCGAACAGGGTGGATGTCGTCCCCGGGGCCCGGTACCGGGGTCTCGGCGGGTAGCTGCTGGTGGCCGTCCATCCGGCGACCGTAGTCCACTCGGTGGCCGGGCTGCCGGTCGGCCGCCGGCGTCTTACGTTGACGTCATGAGCGACAACCAGTCCAACGAGAACCTCGCGAAGGATGCGATCGACGAGTACCTGCGGGAGCGTGAGCAGTTCTGGAGCCAGCTGGTCAGGCTCGGCGGCTCGTACGCCGACGCCTACACCTCGACGTGGCGAGGGGCCGAAGGCATGCGCCGCCGGTGGTCTGAGACCGGACGGACCACCGACAGCGTCGCCGAGATGGTGGGCACCAAGGCGGAGGAGCGGGTGAAGGAGGCGTTCCGCAACATCTCCGCACCTGCCGGGCCGCAGGAACTGGAGCAGGCGACGAGGGAGGCCCTGGCGAT
Organism: Kitasatospora sp. NPDC058965; assembly: GCF_042741245.1. Lineage (NCBI taxonomy): Bacteria > Bacillati > Actinomycetota > Actinomycetes > Kitasatosporales > Streptomycetaceae > Kitasatospora > Kitasatospora sp. NPDC058965. The sequence goes on along the minus strand of NZ_JBHYKG010000002.1, from coordinate 90,576 downwards.
CTGGCGCGGACTCACCGAGCTCGGCTACACCATCACCCAGGCGAACCACCAGGGCTGACGTCGCCCCAGCTACCGTCACAAAACCGGTCGATTTCCGTGCGAACCGGGCCTACAGTGCGGCCATGACCACGCTAACCAACGATCCCGCCGGCGCCGCGCTGGCCACCGCGGCGGCCACCGAGCTGCTCCAGGCAGCCGAACAGACCGTCAGCGCTCCGCTGGTGGTGGCCGAGCAGCACGTGCCCGTCTTCGGCGTGGTCTACAACTGGTGGCGCGTGGTCTGCCGCAGCAGTGAGGGCGTGCTGATCCTGCGCGGCCGCGGCTTCACAGCCGCCGAGGTGGCTCCCACGACCCGCAGCATCTTCAACCACGCCTACGCCCTGCACTGGATCGCCGACAACGGAGTCCCCGCCCTGGACGCGCTCTACGACAAGGACCAGGCCGACCGCGAGAGTCTCTGCAAGGACCTGGAGAGGACCGGCTGGGCCGTCGCCCCGCAGTACCGGGCCCTGCTGGAGGAACAGCGGGCCACCCAGCCCCCCGCCCCGGTGCGCACCCCTGCTGAGCAGCGTCGGCACAACCGGCTGAAAGAGGAGCTGCGCAACGTGCGGGACCTGTTCACCCAGTACGGGTCGCCCGACCTGTACCCGGTCTACGCCCACCTGTCGTCGCTCTCGCACACCACCGGGCTGACCGCCCGCCTCTACCAGCGCGAGCTGCCCGACGGCACCGTCCAGCTGAGCAGAACTGCCCCGGACCTGGGGTTCGCGGACGTCATCCAGCTCGCGATCGCCCTCCTGCAGGCGGCCACCGTGGTCAGCCCCATGCTCAAGGGAGACCCGATGCGGTCGGCCATCGACCGGGCCACAGAGCTGCTCGGCCTGCAGGATGTCCAGCTTCTCCCGCCCCGCTCCGGTGCCCTCCCGGGCTGACGGGCGCCCTGTCAGGAGCGGCCGAACCAGCGGCGCTTGGGCCGTGGCTGGGCCGCGGCGTCCCTCTCTGGGGCTGCCTGCGGGTCGTCGTACTCGCGGGAGATCACCTGGACCTGGCCCGAGTCGGGGTCCTGGCGCACGGTGTCCAGGCCCTGTCGGTCGAGCTCGGCGATCTGTTCCCAGTGAGCCCCGGTCCGGCCGCCGTTCGGCAGCCGAGGCGGTCGACGGGCTGTTCAGGGGCGAGCCGGGCCCGGTCGGGCTGCAGCCTGCCTCCTTCACGCTCGCCGCGCTGCTGGTCGGCCGCCCGGCGACGACGTGGTCGTGCGAGCGTCCGGCGTGGCGTTGATGGTCCCTCAGAGCCTGCGGAGCACCGCGACGACCTTGCCCAGGATGGTGGCGTTGTCGCCCGGGATGGGCTCGTAGGCCGGGTTGTGCGGCATCAGCCAGATCCCGCCGCTCTCGCGCTTGAGGCGCTTGACAGTGGCCTCGCCCTCGATCATCGCGGCCACGATGTCGCCGGTCTCGGCGATCGGCTGGCGCCGCACCGTGACCCAGTCGCCGTCGCAGATCGCGGCGCCGGACATCGAGTCGCCCGTGACGACCAGGGCGAACAGCTCGCCCTCACCGACCAGGCGGCGGGGCAGGGTGAAGTGCTCCTCGACCTGCTGCTCGGCGAGGATGGGTCCGCCGGCCGCGATCCTGCCGAGGAGCGGGACGCTTGTGCTTTCGGCGGCGGGCTTCGGTGCGGTGGCGCTTCGGCCTCCGGGCAGACGGTAGGCCCTGGGGCGGTGGGGGTCCTGCTCGATCCACCCCAAGTCCTGAAGGCGGCGTAGCTGGTAGGCGACGGAGGACGTGCTCGACAGGCCCGCGTACTGGCCGATCTCACGCATCGCCGGCGGGTATCCGTTCGCCGTGGTGTACGCCTCGACGAAGAGAATGATCCGCCGCTGGCGGTCGGTCAGACCGTCGTCGCCGATGTGTCGGCTCCGGCCGCCGTCGGCGCGAGTGGTGGTGTCGGCCATGACAGGTCCCCCTTTCGATGATCTCGGATCTGGACTATAAGTCGCCTGACAGACAGTAGGCATCGGGTTTGCGGCTGTGACCTGCACGGACACGGGCCGTCCTGCCGTGCGGCATGGCAGTGGGCGGCTCATAGGGGGTCGCGGCCGGTCGGGCCGGCGGCGAGGGTGCGCGGGCGCAGCCGGATGCTCTCCGGCCCGAGCCGAATCGCTGGCTGTCCGCCGGCAGCCGGTTGCTGGCCGTCCACGGTGGCCGCGGGTTCGAGCATGGGCGCGGCAAGCGCTGTGGTCGATGTCGGGGGCACCACCTGCACACCGTGGCCGAAGGCGTCGCCGAGCGGTGCTGTCGGACCCGGCGGGCGGCCGGACCTGGAGCATCTATCCCTCTGACCGGCGGGTGACGGCGCCGGATCCCCGCACAGGCCAGGCGGCCCTGTCGGGCGAGCTTGCTCCGGGAAGCTCCCAAAATTTTCACTCCGGCAGCTTCAACGAATGCTGCTAGCATTGGCCATCGGTTTAAGAATCGGGATCCGAGAGATATTAGCTTCCGGGCTGCGACTCTAAATAAGAACGTCAATGTTCTTCGCCTGGATCTCGCGAATATTGTCGGAACCTTGGCTACAATCGTGTGTGGTTTGCTCGTCGGATCTTCGACGTACTGATTCGCAGACTGGGGTCGCCCCGGCCAGTTGTCCCTGGTGGTGTTCCGGGGCGACCCGTGCCGCGCACAGCGCGGACCAGCCGGTGGGCCGGGTACGGGGCGCCAACCCCGTACCCCGCCCCCCCTGTGCGCGCCGCCGGCCGGGGGCCCCCCGCAGCACGCCCCCCCCCAGCCTGCCGACGGGGGGCAGCATGTGGACGGCGGGGTGCCGCAGGTG
>NZ_JBHYKG010000002.1:0-87737 GCF_042741245.1 Kitasatospora sp. NPDC058965 | reverse complement strand
GGGGGGGCCGCCCCGGGCCCCCCACCCCCGCCCCCGCCCCGCCGTGTCAGCGCAGCGGCCAGTGGCCACCGAGCAGCTCGCCCACGACGAGCAGGCCGACGGTGGCCAGCTTGGCCACGGCGATGAGCAGCTGGTACCGCAGCTCCACCCGGCGCCCCGTCGCGATCTGTCCCGTGCCGCCGCCGGGCTTGCTGCCTGCGGCTTCGCGGTCGTCGTCGGTCATGGAACGCCCCTTTCCGGTAAAAACGTCGTGCCCGGGCGGGCGCGACGGCAAAGGGCACCCGCACCCGTTAAGGGCGCAGGTGCCCGGTCAAGGTCCGGAGGGCGGTGCGGATGAACAGAATATATCGGCCGCAGGCTCTTTCCGCCGCTCGCCGCCGAATTGATCCGAGCCTTTGTTCATGCCGCGCCTCAGCTGTCGCCCGGGACCTGCGGTTTTCTCTTTTGCTGCCCCGTAGCAAGGGTGAGGGAGAAACTCTTCGCGCCCTTCCGCTCGCGGGCCCCGGGGGTCAGCGAGCGGCTTGCGACAGCAGGGCTGCCAGCAGGTGCCGGGCGCGGTAGCGGTGGGCCGGGCGGGGCGCGGCCCGGGTGGCGAGGTAGACGGCGGCGACCGTGGCCGCGTAGCCGGCGGGGAGCGCGGCCAGGGTCAGGCCGAGCAGGGCGATGGCGGGCACGGGGGTCCGTTCGTCGGTCGGGCGGCGGGTCAGTGGCTGACGAGCTCGTGCAGCTGCTCGGCGATGGTCTCGGTCGGCACGACGAACGCGCCGAACTCGTCCGCCTCGCGCACCGGGCGCAGGTCGTCCACCGCGCGGCGCAGTGCCGGGTCCGGGTGCTGCAGGGTCCTGGTGTCGGCGGGGACCAGGCCGTGGCCGTGCAGGGGGGTGTGGAGGAGGTAGAGGTCCAGCGGCGGCACGCTGGGCCGGGGGTGGCAGGGGGCCGGGGCGTCCTGCAGTAGTCCGGCCTGGTGGAACCAGTGCTCGGCGGCGCGCAGTTCGCCCAGGGCGATGTGGTGGAGGTAGAGGCAGTAGGCGGCGGTGCCGTCGCCGCTGCCGGCGGCGAACTGGAACCAGAACTGGGCGTTGCGGGGGTGGTCGGCGAGGTAGAGGAGGGCGGCGAAGATGGTGGCGCCGTCGGCGTCGACGTCGATCAGCAGCTGCTGCGCGGGGTTGATGGTCTCGGTGATGTCGACGAGGCGCTGGATCAGTTCGGGGCCGGCGGTCTCGTTGATGAGGAGGGTGGCCAGGTTGCGCAGGTCCTGCTCGGCCTGGGCGTGGAACGCCTGGCGGGCGGCGCCGGTGGCGGGCGCGGCGGGGGCCCGGTCGCTCTCGCCGACGCCTGCGGCGGCGGCCTTGCGGGCGGCGACCTTCGCGGCGATCCGGCGGAGTCCGGCCTTCGGGTCGTACCCGGTGAAGTGGGCGTAGGGGGCGGCCTGGGCGGCGAGGCGTTCGATGTCGGAGGTCACTGGGATCACTCCTCCTCAAGGTCGGGGGCGGCGGCCAGCGGGTGGTGGCGGCGGAACTTCTCGTGGACCTGGTGCACCAGGACGCGGACGGTGGAGGCCTTGATGCCCATCACGGCGGCGGTCTGCGCCGTGCTGTAGCCCAGGATCTGGTTGAACAGCAGCGCGTCGTACTGGCGCTCGGGCAGGCGGGCGATCTCGCGGTAGATGCCCAGCCCGTCCTCCAGGGCATCGAAGACGGGGCGGGTGACCCTGTTGGCGGCGACCATGAACACGGCCCGCTCGATCAGGACCAGCGCCTCGCCGCGGTGCCGGCGCTCCTCCTCGACTATGAAGCGCAGCATGCGCCAGGCGTAGGCGGCCGGGTCCTGGGAGGTCATCACCTCTTCCCACCGGTAGGCGAGTTCGGTGAACACGTCCTCGACCAGCTCGGTGATCTGCTCGTCCTCGGACAGCGACAGCTGGGCGCGGGCGTAGTCGAGGTAGGCCTGGTGGTGGAGCATGAAGAACGCCTGGAACGGTAACGGCAGCTCCTCGCCGCCGCCCTCGGTGCCGGCGGGCAGGTCCTGGCTCACTCGCTGCCCCCGCGGCTCGCGGTGCCGGCATGGGTGCCGGGGCCGGCGGCCGCGCCGGGGGTGGACCGGCAGCGCGCGGGCGTCAGGGCGGGCAGGACGGGCAGGCGGGGGTTCAACATCGTGTCCTTCGGTACGCGGGTGCTGGATGCCGGTGCGCCGCTTGGGGGTTGCGGTGGTCCGGCGGGGCCAGCATTTCGCCTCGAAGGGCGAAGCGTTTATCGCTCCAGGGGTAAAAAGTATCGGAGTGTGACAGTCCGGCTTCGCTGAGGTGGTCTTCCGTGGCGTTGCAAGGCCACGACCAGCGGCAAAGGCCCGCCGCCCCTGTCTGCAGGGTGGCGCCGACTCCGTTCAGAACAGGGCAGGTACAGGATGCGGAGGCCCGCTGCCGCGGTCAGACCAGCGGCAGCCTCCGGTCCGCACCGGACTCATCGGGACCGGAGGAGTCGGCGCGGCGGCCGAGGTCGCTCCGGGTGGTGGGGCCGGCCATGGCACTCCCCCGTCAGTGATCTTGGACGTGGCCTGTGACTGCGCACGCCGGCAACCGGAGCCGTCGTGAAGGGAGCAGTCTGTACGGGGGGTGCCTCTATGGGGCTCGTCAAGGAAACCGGGCTGCGTTCGGGAGCGTGTGCGGGCAGCATGGCGGGGTGCCAGATCTGCTGTGGGATGACGTCAAGAACTTCTTCGACCCTGATGTGATGGGTGCTCTGCCGGACGTCTTCGTGGAGGGCACCTCGTCGGTGGAGGACTGGCAAGCGGTCTTCGATCTGGTCCGGGCGAGTGGTTGGGCATGGGAGTTCTTGGAAGGTGACGCGGTCGGGCCGCTGCCTTCTGCAGCGGAGGTGCTGAGGCGTTCGGCCGGTGGGGTGCTGCGTGTGTGGCCGGTCCCGGGTGTGCTGGCGATCTTCCGTCCGTGGTCGGCCGAGGGCATCGAGTTCGACGTCGACCTTCGAGAGCTGCAGGGCCAGCACGGGGTGGAGGTCCTTTGCGGGCTGCTGGCCGCGGTGGGCCGCAGGCTGGGCATGCAGGTGGTCATGACGGCTGAGGGCGACTACGGGCATCCGGTGCTCGGATTCGATCCCGCGGTCGACGGCGTGGTGCTGATGGCGGACCCGAACTTCAGGTGACCGCTGGGGCTGGCCGGGACTCATAGGGTTCATCGGAAGTTGCGGGCCGGGGCCGGGGTGATCGTGAGCGGCAGGATCCTGGTGGCGACGAGGTTCGCTGCTCCGTCGCGGCGCTCGACCGTCCCGTAGATCAGCAATCCTGCGTTGGCGAGGGCGGTCTTGCGGTTGCGCTCCAGGACGTGGGGCTGGACGACGACGTTGATCAGGCCGGTCTCGTCCTCCAGGCTCAGGAAGAGCACGCCGCCAGCGGTGGGCGGGCGCTGGCGGTGGGTCACCAGGCCGCCGACGGCCACCAGCTGGCCCGCCGGGGTCTGCTTGAAGCCGGCCGCGGTCAGTGCACCGCACCGGTCCAGGTAGGGGCGGGCGTGCTGGACGGGGTGGGCGGTGGCGGAGGCGCCGGTGGCCCACAGGTCGGCGATGGTCTCCTCGATCGCGGTCATCGGGGCCAGGTCGGGGGCAATCAGCGCCGGGGCGGTGCCGGGCAGCATGTCGGCGCGGGTGCGGCTGAGCAGGCCTGCAGACCACAGGGCCTGGCGGCGGGTCAGGCCCAGGCTCGCGAAGGCGCCGGCGGTGGCGAGGGCTTCCAGGGCGGGGGCGGCAAGGCCGGTGCGGCGGGCGAAGTCCTCCAGATCGCGGTAGGGGCGGCCGGCGGCGATGGCGTCGGCCTGCTCCTCGCCGAGGTCGCGCACGGAGCCCAGGCCGAGCCGGATCGCCGGCTGCCTCGCTGCTGTGTCCTGATCGTCGGCCGTGGTGGGGGCGGGTTCGAGGGTGGGGGCGGTGTCGCTGTGGTTGACGTCCGCCGCGAGCACGGTGACGCCGCGTCGGCGCACGTCCTGGATCAGGGTCAGCGGCGAGTAGAAGCCCATGGGCTGGTTGGCGAGCAGTGCGCAGGTGTAGGCGGCCGGGTAGTGGTGCTTGAGCCAGGCGCTGGCGTACACCAGGAGCGCGAAGGATGCGGCGTGGCTCTCGGGGAAGCCGTAGCTGGAGAAGGCGTCGATCTTGGCGTAGACGTCTTCGGCGACCTGCGGGGGGATGCCGCGCTCGGCCATGCCGGCCAGCAGGCGCTCACGCAGTTCGGCCACGCGTTCGTGGGAGCGCTTGGCGCCCATCGCCTGCCTGAGCTTGTCGGCCTCGGTGGGGGTGAAGCCGGCGCAGTCGATGGCGAGCTGCATCATCTGCTCCTGGAACAGCGGCACCCCCAGCGTCTTGGCCAGGGCGCGTTCCATGAGGGGGTGGGGGATGCTGGCCGCCTCGCGGCCGTTGCGGCGGCGGATGTAGGGGTGGACCGAGCCGCCCTGGATCGGGCCCGGGCGGATGAGGGCGACCTGCACCACCAGGTCGTAGAACGTCCGCGGCCGCATCCTGGGCAGGGCGGAGGCCTGCGCGCGGGACTCGACCTGGAAGACGCCGACGGTGTCGGCGCGGCACAGCATCGCGTACACGTCCGGGTCGTCGGGCGGAATAGTGGCCAGGGTGAGGCGGCGGCCGTGGTGGCGGGCGATCAGGTCGCAGGTGTCGTGCAGGGCGGAGAGCATGCCCAGTCCGAGCAGGTCGATCTTGACCAGCCCCGCGGCGGCCACGCTCTCCTTGTCCCATTCCAGGACGGAGCGGCCGGGCATGGTCGCCCACTCGGTGGGGCAGGTCTCGGCGATCGGGTCCCGGGTCAGGACCATGCCGCCGGAGTGGATGCCCAGGTGGCGGGGCAGGCCGCGCAGCTGCCCGGCCAGGTCGCGCACGTCATCGGGGACGGCGGCATCCGGCGGCGGCATCTCGTGCCAGCCGGTCTCCTTGGCGAAACGGTCCAGGTCGCCCGGGCTGTAGCCGAGCGCCCGGGCGGCGTCCCTGACCGCGAGCCGGGGCTGGTAGGTGATGATGTTGGCGACCTGGGCGGCATGGGTGCGCCCGTAGGTGTCGTAGCAGTACTGGATGACCTCCTCGCGACGCCGGTGCTCGATGTCCAGGTCGATGTCGGGCGGCCCGTCCCGCTCGGGGCTCAGGAACCGTTCGAACAGCAGGCCGTAGTGGATGGGGTCGACCGAGGTGATGCCGAGGGCGAAGCAGACCGCGGAGTTCGCGGCCGATCCGCGGCCCTGGCACCAGATGTCGGCGCGGCGGCAGAAGTCCACGATGTCGTGGACGATCAGGAAGTAGCCAGCCATGTCCAGCTGGGCGATCACCTGCAGCTCGTAGGCCACCTGCTCCTCGGCGCGGCGGTTGCCGGGCCCGAACCGGTCGGGCACCGCCCGCTGGGTGAGCTCGCGCAGCCAGCTGGCCTCGCTGTGGCCCTCGGGCACGGGGAAGCCGGGCAGTTGCGGTTTCAGGTCGCGGAAGTCGAAGGCCAGGGCCCGGCCGAGGTCGGCGGTGGCCTGCTGCACGCCCGGCCACGGGGCGAGCCGGCGGGCCATTTCGGCGGGCGAGCGCAGGTGCGCGGTGCCGGCCGCCGCCAGGTACGGCTCGGCCTCGGCGAGGGTGCGGCGCTGGCGCAGCGCGGCCAGGGTCTGGGCCAGGCGCAGCTGCGCGGGGGAGGCGTGGTGCGCGCCGGTGGTGGCCACCACGGTCAGTCCGGTGCGCTCGGCGAGGGCGGCGAGGGCGTCGTTGCGGTCGTCGTCGCCGGGTATGTGGTGGTCCGTCAGCTCGACGAACACGTTCTCGTGCCCGTAGCGCTCGGCCATGGCGCGCAGTTCGCGCTCGGCGCCGGCCGCACCTTCGCTGTCCAGGGCGCGCCGGACGCCGGACTTGCGGCAGCCGCCGGTCAGCACGGCCCAGTGCCCGCCGTGCGCGTCTGCCAGGCGGTCCGGGTCGTAGACCGGGCGGCGCTTGCCCTGGCCGGCCAGGTGGGCCTGGCCGATCTGCGCGGACAGGCGCCGGTAGCCCTCGGCGCCGCGAGCCAGGACCAGCAGGTGCTCACCGTCCTGATCCGCCACACCCGTCGGCGCGAGGGCAGCGCCCAGGGTCAGCTCGGCGCCGAAAGCGGTGTTGATGCCGGCGCGGCGGGCCTCGCCGGCCAGGACCGCGGCTCCGTACAGGCCGTCGTGGTCGGTGACGGCCAGCGTCTCGATGCCCAGCCGGGCGGCCTCGGCGACCAGGTCCTCCACGGAGGAAGCGCCGTCCATGAACGAGAACGAGGAGTGGACGTGCAGCTCGGCCCAGCCGGTCCCGTCCGGCCGGACGGCTGCCGGCGGCTCGGGAGGCGCGGCGGCCTTGGGGCCGGGGAAGGGGATCACCGTGCGCCCGCCATCGCCCACGCCGGGTCCGGCCGGGGTGCCCATGCGGCGCTGCAGCTCGCGCCACGGGGTGGTGGGGTGGTTGGTGAAGCCCATCGTGCTGGTCCTGACTGGGTGGTGCGAGTGTGAGGCGGGGCCACCGGGTCGGCGGCCGATCAGTGGGGCGCTCAGCTGTCGTAGTCGCCCTCGATGTGCCAGCGGCCGTCCGCGACAGCGAGCAGTAAGGCACGCCCGTCCTCGACGGTGACCTGCATCCGTGCCGTGCGGCGCGACGTGGCCGGGTCCCACCAGCGCTCCTGCTCGGGCCACGGCCCGGCCCAGCCGGTCACCGTGACGCTGCGTCCGCCGAGCACCAGGCGAGCGGGCGGGGAGCGCACCTCCGCGCGGGCGGTGACCGTCACCTCCTGGCCGTCGGCGTCCAGCAGCCGCACCCCAGGCGGCGCCGCAGGAATGTACGTCGGGGAGGGTGCGGGCAGCCGCCCGGGCCACGGTCCGTCCTCGCGCCGCTCCTGGTGGCCGTCCCCCCACGGGGTGCGCACCACCCGATCTGCCGGGGCGCGGCCGCCGGCCAACTCCACCGTCACCGGGCCACTGTGTCCGAGGATCGCCTGCACCCGGGCCACGGCACGCTCCACCCGGTCGGCGGCCTCGCGGTCGCCGTCCAGCAGCGACAGCTGCCGGCCCGGATCGCGCACCAGGCCGTCCGGCAGCAGCCGCAGCGCCGCCACGCCGCCCGCGGATGCGGCGAACACCGGCCGGTTCTGCCAGGCCTGCAGCTGCCAGCGCACCCGCTCCGCGACCGCCCCGATCGACAGCACGCCCTCGTGCCGCCACGCCCTGGACGCGGTGGTGCCGTCCGCGCACTCGACCTCGACCTCGACCCGCTCGCACGCCAGCCCCGCCGCGGCCAGCTGCTCGTGCAGACGCTCCGCCAGCGCGCGGGCGGCGAAGACCAGCGGCTCCGCCTGCAGGTACGGCTGCTCGAACCGCTCCTCCACCGCGAGATCCAGGCCCGGCGGGCGGGCCACCACCGGGCGCGCCTCCAGACCGCGGGCCAGCCGGTGCGCAGCCACCCCGTCCGTGCCGAACCGGTCCGCGACCGACCCGGCAGGCAGCGCCCCGAACTGACCCAACGTCTGGATGCCGAGGCGCACCAGCAGCCCCGTCAGCTTCCCGTCGCCGAGCTCGGTCACCGGCACCGCCGCCAGGAACCTGGCGCTGTCCCCGGGCGGAACCACCACCGCGGCCCGGGCGGCCAGCTGCGCGGCGAACAGCCCGTCCGCGATCCCGACATGGCACACGTGCCCCAGGGCCTCGACCGCATCGACCACCCTCTCGGCCAGCGGCTCCTCGCCGCCGTGGAAGCGGGCCGGACCCCTGGCCGGGATGGCCAGCACACCCGGGCGCAGCACCTCCAGGTGCGCGGCCAGCGCCGCGACCGCGTCGGCCACCGGCTCGAAGGACTTCGCCTCCTCATCGGCCTGGCGCTCGAACACCTCCAGATCCTCGACGACGGCCTGGGCCGAGCGCAGCTTCTGCCCGCGCCGCACCCCGGCCGCGCGCGCGGCCCCACTGGCTGCCAGCACCCGATGGCGCTCGACCACCACCACCGCCTGCCCGGCCCCGGGCTCGGAACCCAGCACCGCGATCACCGGCCAGTCCGGAACCCAGCCCACCAGGCTCCGCGGCACCTCCTGCGCGAGCTCAGCCATTGCCGACCACCGCCAGCACGGCCCGCCCCGCGCCGGCACCACGGTCCACCACCGGCCGGAGCGGCTCACCCGCCGCACGGACCGCGCCGTCCGCGTCCGGCAACCACAGCCCCACCCGGCGCGCCCGAGCCGCGGCGCCCCGCCCACCGCAGTCGACCGTGATCCGCCGCGCCCGCAGCCGCCCGCGGCCCTGCCGCAGCCCGATCCAGTCCCGCTCCACGACACTCAGCTGCACCTGCGCCCCCGGCCACTGGCCGGCGACCAGCAGCACACACCCCTTCGAGCGGGCCGCAGCCGACAGCCGTGCGGCCACCTGCCCGCTGAGCCCGCCCGTCGGGCGCAGCAGCACGATCCCGACGCCGTCGGCCAGCGCCATGGCCACCTCCGGCCAGTGCGAACCCGGGGCCTCGATCACGACGAGCCGGTCCGTGTCGACACCCAGCTCCGCCGCGCCCAGCAGACCCAGTCCCTCGAAGCCCACCACTGCGCACCAGGTGCCCTCGCGAGTGGCGGCGGCCGCCAGCGCCAGCAGCACCGCGGTGCCGCCGGTCACCGAGACCACCGTCCCCGGGCGCAGACCGCCGCCGGGCAGCAGCTCCCGCAGCGCGGGCAGCACCGGCACCAGCGGCGCGGGCTGAGCCGGCCGAAGGTGGGGCGCCAGATGCTGAAGGGCTGCGTTCACACCCCCATCATCGAACAAATGTGCGGACAAGCAAAGACGAATCACCGTCCTCGCGAATTCGGTCACTCGTTCGAACTAAGGTGCATACGCGCAGTTCACAGGCTTGCTTCTGCGGTACCCTTCAGCGCCACCCGCTGCCCGCCGAGGAGAGGACCGCACACCCATGGGTCCCTTGGAGCGCACCTGGCGCCCGGACCATCCCCTCGACCTACCGCTGATCCTGGGGCGCCTGCGACGCGGCCCGGCCGACCCCACCACCGACTGGCACGCCGGAACCTGGTGGCGCGCCAGCCGCACCCCGGCCGGCCTCGCAACCCTGAACCTCGCCGCCCGCCCCGCACTCGGCGAGGTCCACGCCCGAGCCTGGGGCGACGGCGCCACCTGGGCACTCGACCAACTGCCCGCCCTGCTCGGCGCCCACGACAACCCCGACGACCTCACCCTGCCCCCCGGCCCGCTGCGCGAGGCCCAGCGCCGACACCCCGGCCTGCGACTGGGCGCCACCGGCCTGGTCACCGAATCCCTGATCGCCGCGATCCTCGAGCAGAAGGTCACAGTCCGGGAGGCCCACCGCGCCTACGCCACGCTTGTCCGCGCCTACGGCATCCCCGCCCCCGGCCCCCACAGCGACCTGCGCGTGGCGCCCGCCGCCCGCGACTGGGCCCGGATACCGTCCTGGGACTGGCACAAGGCCGGAGTCGACCCCAAGCGCGCCGACACGATCCAGCGCGCGGTGCGCCTCGCGCCACGGCTCGAACAGGCCGCCGCCATGACCAGCGCCGAGGCGTTCGCCCGGCTGACCACCGTGCCCGGCATCGGGCACTGGACCGCCGCCGAGACACTCCAGCGCAGCAACGGCGACCCTGACGCCGTCTCAGTCGGCGACTTCCACCTGAAGAACGCCGTCGGCATGGCCCTAGCCGGCCGGCCGCGCTCCACTGACGAGGAGATGCTCGAACTCCTCGCCCCCTACCAAGGCCACCGCCACCGCGTATGCCGCCTGATCACCCTCACCGGAGCGCGGCCGCCACGGTTCGGCCCCCGCCTCGCACCAGAGGACCACCGCCGCCGATGACCGACACCACCCCACCCAACTAGCCCCAGCAGCGCCGCGACCGGCACAGCACACTCAACACCGAGCCTGCGCCGAGAAACGCCGGCATCCGACTGCCCAGATGAGTCCCCACCGCAGTGCGTGCGGCGATCCGTATGATCATCGCGATGTCCGGCGCAGAGCAGGGAGTCAGGCGCGTGGCGTGGCGGGGTTGGGGTCGCAGGCGCGACCTGCGGTTGGCTTACTCGCTGGAAGGTGAAGCCAATCGGCTGCTCGACAAGGAGCAGTGGGCGGCGGGCGAGGCCGCGCTGCGCCGGGTGGTCGAGCTGCGCGGCCGGTGGCTGGCGGCAGACTCGCTGCCGGTTCTGGTCGCGCGGCACAACCTGGCGATGGGGCTGTTCGTGATGCGGCGCCACGAGGAGGCAGCCGCCGAGGTGCTCGAGGTGCTGCCTGCGCTCGTGGCCGCGTGGGGCGAGGAGGATCCGATGCCCATCAATACGCGGCTCCTGCTTTCCGTCTCGCTGCTGAGGCTGCGGCGCTTCGAGGAGTCCGAGGAGCAGTGCAGGTTGGTTCTGGCCTGCCACACCGCTGTGGATGATGTGCGTGTGAAGGCGATCCGCAGCCAGGCCCTCGCCCTCGTCGGCCTGGGCCGCTACCGCGAGGCCACGGAGGTGCTGGAGGCGTTCCTGCGGGAGGCTGTCCCGGTCCTGGGGGCCGGCCACCCCGACGTGCTGAAGGCCCGCATCCTCGTGCTCAACCAGCTCGCGGTCCTGGCCGAGCACGAGGTCGTGGAACGCGAGTGCCAGGACCTGCTGGACACCCTCGACGAACGGGACCCGCAGCACGGGCAGGTGGCCGGCATCAGGGTCTACCAGCTCAACGACACCGGCCGCCACACCGAGGCCGAGACCACCGCGCGCGAAGCCCTCGCCCACCACTCCCAGCTTGCTTTGCACATCGGCCTCGCCCGCAGCCTCAACGGCCAAGCACGCCACCACGAGGCGCTGCACGCCCTCGCCGACGCCCAGACCCAGCCGCGGGCCGACTCGGCGGGTTGGAAGGTCCTGACCTCCTCCGTCGCGGCCCAGGCCCTGCTCGGACTCGGGCACCTCGACCAGGCCGAGGCGAAGGCCTTGCAGGCCGTCCAGGCTGCCGAGGAGGCCGGCCTCGCGCCCACCCGGCATCGTGCGCTGGAAGCCGCCACCACCCTCGGCCTCGTACTCGCCGCCCAAGGCCGCCACATCGAGGCCCAGCAGCACCTCACCCGCACCACCACCGCCTGGCACGACCACTACGGCCCCCACCACCCCCGCACCCTCGCCAGCCAAGCCGAACTCGCCACCCTCCAACGCCTCTGACCTGTCCGCGTACTGATCTGAGTGCTCCAGTGCGTACAGACTTGTGTGCACCACTGACCTGTCTCAACGACGTGCGGCCGGCGTCGGCAGCGCGGGGTTCTGGCTCGGCCGCCAGGGGCGGTGAGTTCATCGGTCAGGTGTTTGAAGAGTGTTCCGATGGACCGTTCTGCTCGCCATAGTCTCGTGCCGTGGCCAACGAATATGAGGCGTCCGACGCCTTCAAGAACCGATGCACGAATGCGGCACGGAGACTGCAGTCCTGCATCAGCTACTCCATCGAGCGCATCTCGTTGGACGAGTCCCGCGCGGACCGCAAGGAGAACACGCTGTGGCTCCGTAGGTCGGAAGGGAGAGCAGATGTTGCCGGATCTCAGCAGCGGTCCCAGCTCTGAAGAGCTGGAAATGTTGACGAGAAGTAGAAGCATCTGAGGCCACCGGCGCGGTCAGGCAGTGTTGGAAGCAGACCACTATCTGAGCCGGCGCTTCCACCACGGCTCGAAGGCTGGCGCGAATGGATCCTGGAGTGTCCCCGCCAGGAAGCGGTCATCCAGAGGCGCGACCGCTGTGAGGAGCTCGCGACGCGCCTTCCGTCGCATGGATGCGGCTGCCCCCTCCAAGAGCGTTCGGGCGTGCCTATCTCTCCAGTCCGTGGTTCCGTGTCCACGGTTGGAACCATGGTCCGGCCACTCATGAAGTGCCAAGGCCCACGCCCAGAAGGCGTGAGCGACAGACCCCATGGGCAGCCGGTGCCGCGCCTCGAACTGCGCGATCTGTCGGTTTGTCGCAGCGGACAAGCCAGTGATGACTTGTCTGGTGCCGGCTGCCCTGAGCGAGGACTGTTCGGCCCTGATCTCGCCTGGTGAACGGCGAGGCATAAAGACTTCCAGATGGTCAGAAGACAAGTTTCCTGACGATAGACCGTTGTCTCCGACTGCCTCAAGCCCGCTTTGCGTGGCTGTGGCGAAGCCCGTTGGCCGGTCAGCCAGCGGCCACCTGTTCAGCGCGGGCGCGGGTGGTGGCGAGGCGGTAGGAGTCGGTGCCGGTCTCGATGATGTTGCCGCCGAAGGTGAGGCGGTCGACGATGGCCGCGCAGAGGCGGGGGTCGGTGAAGGTCTTGGTCCAGCCGCCGAAGCTCTCGTTGGAGGCGATGGCGACGCTGTTCTTCTCCTCCCGCTCGGTCAGAACCTGGAACAGCAGTTCGGCGCCGCGGCGGTCGAGTTCCATGTAGCCGAGTTCGTCGATGCAGAGCAGGTCGACGCGGCCGTAGCGGGCGATGGTCTTGGCGAGCTGCTTCTCGTCGGCGGCCTCGACGAGCTCGTTGACGAGCTTGGTGGCGAGCACGTACTTCACCCGGAAGCCAGCCATCGCAGCCTCGGTGCCGAGCCGATCAGCAGGTGGGACTTGCCGGTGCCGGAGTCGCCGATCAGGCAGAGCGGAAGACTCTTCTTGATCCACCCGCAGGTGGCGAGGGTGTGGATCATCGCGGGGTCGATGTTGGGGTTCGCGTCGAAGTCGAACTTGCAGCGATTTGTCGCGCGGGAACCCGGCGGCCTTGATCCGGCGCTCGGAGCGGCGCCGGGCGCGGTCGTCGCACTCGGACATCAGCAGTTCGGCGAGGAACCCGAGGTAGGACATCTGCTCGCGCGAGGCCGCCTCGGCGAGCTCGGGGAACTGGGCCCGGATGGTGGGAAGCCGCAGCATCCGGCAGGCCTGGTCGACGGCGGCGTTGGCGGCCTGCTCGGTGAGTCCTCGTTGGCGGGGGAAGGTCACGGCGCTCTCCTTCAGGTGGTCGGGCGGTCCGGCCGGCGGTGTCGCAGCAGCTGGTCGTAGTGGGCCACCGAGGGCAGCGGCCGGGTGTCGGGCGGCAAGTGAGCCAGGCGTCGCGCGGTCAGGGATGTCACGGTTGCCCGGTCCGGCGGGAACAGTTCGGGCTCGACGTCGGCCGTCGTGGTGTCCGCCTCGGCCGCCTTGCGAGCCTCCAGCGCGACGGCGTCGGCGGCCAGCGCGCCGGCCCGCAGCGCGGCGGCGAGGCCGGCGACCAGGTGCTCGTGCGGCAGGCTGCGGCTCAGCAACAGCACGTCGATCAGCGCGCGGGTGCCGTCGCGGTCACCGTGGGACTTTCGGGCCTCCACTCGGTCCGCCCGTGGGAACCCGAACTGGCCCCCGTCTTCATTGACGGGATCTCGCTGATCCACCTACCCGAGTCGCCGTCGCCTTGGCCTGCCGAGGCCGTGGCCCGACTTGAACGCTCCGATGACCTGCCCGAACTGGTTTGGCTGAAGATCACCGGACCGCTCGAAGTCGATGCCGTCGCCTCGATCGTGACCGTCTACCAGGCCCAGAGCGACGATGCGGCCTCCGCACTCCAGTGACAGCCTGAAGGCGTTGACAGGCTGAGACGGCTGCCGAACTTCGGCGGGACGGGTCAACCTGCTCAGGCGACGTCGCTGTCCTGGCTGATGGCCTGGAGGCGGTTCTTGAGGCGGTAGCTGTTGCCGTTGATCGAGACGACCTCGCAGTGGTGCAGGAGCCGGTCGAGGATGGCGGTGGCGAGCTTGCCGACGTGCCGCAGATGCCGTTGCGTGACCACCTTGGTGCCCTTCTTGTGGTGGGCGGGCCGGGCGTATGCCTCACCGGTGGCGAGGACTCTGCCGACCTCGTGGCGGGTGGCGGGCCGCTGGTTCCTCGAGCCGGGTGGCCGACCCGGGCCGGGGCGGGTGGGTTTGGTGCATGGCTGGTGAGGTGGTCTTCGTCTGGAGGTTCCTGAACCCGCGCCGGACGCGGGCTGGAGGGCGATCGCTCTAAGCGCCGGCTGTCCGGCTGAACTGCCCGCGTGGGTTCTTCGCGGCTCCGCCAATTTCACCAGCGCTGACGACAGCGCCAACCTCAGTCGTATGGGGATGCACGCCACGGAGGCGGCAGCTCGGTGCTCAGACGGATCCCGCTCCGGTTTGAGGCCGGAGCGGGTGCTGGGGTCGCCGCTCGGCACCGGCAACAGGGCTTGGGCCGATGGTGTGATCTTCAGCGGCCGGCGCCGACGCGTTCACTCGCCTGGCCGACGGCTCGTCGGTGCGCAGTTCTAAGTTCATGGTGACAAACAGATCATTTCGGATGATTTGGACCACTCATGATGCTGGATCAGATGTGCGCGACTGGCCGGGTCGTCGGTGCTGAGGGCGAAATGGAGACAGATGCACTGCTGATGGACGTGCCGCGCGGCGACCAGCGCCGCGCGCTCGGCTACCTGTTTTCGCCCTCTCACCACCACTACGCGGCGATCATGGATGTGCTCGACGATGCCGCTGGCGACCTGACGTTGGCGCAGGTCACGGCGGGGCTGAGGTCCCAGGGCCTGGAGGTGACGGAGGCGGTCGTCGCAAGGCGTCTGGACCGGCTGCACCGAAGCTTCGAGGCGGTGCGGCCAGATCCCGCGAACGACTTCGCTCGTATCGAGGACCTCAGCTCGACCCGCTGGAGGTACAACACGACGCCGACCGGCCGGCTGGTGCACCGGTTCTGGCGCAGTCTGCGGGAGGCCAGCAGCGGCGCCCAGGAGATCCCGCTGACCAGTCTGCAGTCCATGGTGAGCGCGTTGGGGCGCCTGGCCGGCGAGGAACTGACGGCTGAGCAGGCCGCACAGGAGGTCGGGGTGCTGTTTCTGAGCCAGGAGGCGCTGGACCGGTCGATGGAGGGAACTGCCGAGAGCCTGTCCGTTCTGGCGATGCGCTTCGACCTTGATCGGGAGGAGGCGATCAACCTGAAGAGGATGCTCATGGCCTACGCCAGCCACGTGGCCGCGCAGGTGCAGGAGGCCGTGGCGCGCGCGTACGTGCTGCTTACGGATCTACGGCCGCGGTTTTCTCGGCTGGCGGCGGCGGCCGCCTCGCAGTCCAAGGCCGGCGAGCTCGTCTCGCGCGGGTATCTGGAGGCCACGCGCGGGTCGCGGGAGGAGCACTGGCTGCAGTTGCTGGAGTGGTGCCGGCCGGTGGAGGGCAGGGCTGCCCGGTTCACGCGGTCGCTGGTGCTAGCGATTCCCCCGCTGCACCTCAACCTGCGCCGCTTGCAGGGGGGTGGGGCATCCTCCTTCCGGGCCAGGGCGCTCGCGCTCGCCCGCGCATGCGAGGACCGCGAATGGGGCCCACGGGTGACGGCAGGGGCCCTGGGCGACCAGAGCTGGCTGAAGCTGTCCGGCTGGAGCGATGACGGCGACGGGGAGTCGTGGCACGACGGTCCAGTGGTGGAGATGGCGCCGCTGGAGCGGGTCACCGCGCGCTCGGGCGGCGCCGCTGTGGTGGCCCGGGCTGGGGACCGGGCCCAGGCGCAGGCGCTGCTGGAGGAGCTACAGCGGGAGCAGGCGCGAGCCCGGGCCGTGGCCATCGCCGAGGTGCTCACCGCCACCGGACCGCTGTCCGCTGCTGCTGGACGGGTCGCGCTGGAGGCCGTGGCCGCTGCCCTGGTCGGCGGTGGGTCGCAGGAGGTGAAGCAGGGCAGGGACCGCAGCCGGCGTCTTGTATGCACGGTGTCGGCGGAACCGGGGGCGGTCGGACGGGTGACGAGCAGCACCTGGTCGGCGCTGCTGCCGGGTTGGAACGTCGTCTTCCGGCACGACCCGGCACCCGAGCGCCCGATTCGGGGTGCGGCGGGCGCTTCGGTTGGGGGTGGGGCATGAGCGCGGTGCGGCAGGACGTTCGGATGGGTGCGGGTGAGGTGTGCCGTCGGCTGCTGGCACGGCCGTGGCTGTTGTCGGGGCGTGACGACGCAGCAATCGAGGCGGTGCACCGGTTCGAGGAGCAGGTGCGGTCGCTGGCGCGGGCGCTGGAATGGCGGTTGGTGATCGAGCCCGACACCGTGCGCCTGCTGAAGAGCCCTCCCGAGCGGCTGCGGGAGCGGACGTGGCCGGTGGCCGAGGAGTGCCGGTGGATGTGGCTGGCTGCGGCGGCGATCGACCGGCTTCCGCCGATGGTGACCACCGCTCACCTGGTGGCCGCGGCGCGCGAGGCCGCGGTCGAGATCGGCTTCACGGTCACCGGGAGCAGGCATGAGCTTCAGGAGACCAGACGTGGTCTGGAGATGTTGCAGGCGCGTGGGGTGATTGAGGTCCGCGAGGGCACGCTGGAGGAGCTCGAGGACCGGCACAGGTGTGCTCTGCTGCGTCTGCACCACGAGCGGACGTTGTTCTTGATCGCCAACGCCGAGCTGATGGGCGAGGACGGCGCGTGGGTGGTGGACCCGGCCGCCGACCCGGGCGAGTGGATCGAGCGGTGTGCGCCGCCGGCGTCGACCGGGGCGCGGGTGCTACGCCGGCTCGTGGACGACACCGTGGTCTATTGGAGCGACCTGTCGGTGTCGGAGTCCTACTGGCTGCGCGAGCAGCTCGATGACCAGGTGGCCCAGGCTGCCGAGCTCTTGGGGCTGGGGGTGGAGGAGCGCGCCGAGGGGGTCGCGCTGGTCCTGAGCAGCGAGCATGCCGGCGTTCAGGGCCACGGGTTCCCACTCCACCGGGGCACGGTGCAGCACGCCGCGGTGCTGGTGCGCGATTTCGCCCTGACAGGCGGGCGTACGGACGGCGCGGGCTGCCCTGGGCCGGGCTGGCTGGCCCTCACCCCGCAGGCGGTGGAGGAGCAGCTGGCCCGGTGCGCCCGGACGCATCTGTGGTGGAGCGGCGCCTACCGCTCCGACATCGCGCAGCTGGCCGGCGAAGTGCGCCTGTTGTGGCAGCAGCTGGGCCTGCTGCGGATCACCACCGGCTACACGGACACCTGGTGGTTCTCCCCCGCCGCTGCGCGCTGGGCCCGTACCGACTCGGCTTCCCCTACTTCCTGAAAGGCCATGACATGAGCAGCACGACCGGGGTGTTCGGCGAGATCGAGAGTCTGCCCGAGGCGGGGGAGGATTGTGCGCAGGTCCTGCGGCCGGCGTCCTGGGACCGGTTGGCTCGGCGCTGGCACCTGGTGGCGGTGGGCGTCAGCAACGTGTGGAAGTTCACCTGCGAGGTCTACATGACTGAGCGTGGGCGGCTGATGTGGCTGGCCAGCAACGGCGTGGGCAAGACCACGATGCTGGAGATCTCGATGCCGTTCCTGGTGGACCTGTGCACAGAGCCGTACAAGATGTCGGTCGGCAACGGGCGCCACACCCGGTTGGAGACCCTGATGGCGACCGGCTCGGGTGAGCGCGCCCGCCGGATCGGCTACCTGTGGCTGGGTTTCGAGAGCCCGCAGGACGCGAGCGGCCGGGGCGACCGGCAGTCCTACGGGGTGCGGATCGAGTTCACCAGCACCTCCAGCACGCCGATCGTCCTGGTCCCGTTCCGGCTGCCGGGTGACGTAGCCGCGAGGCTCACTCTGCACGGGGACAGAGGCGAGGAGGTGCCGCGCGAGGACTTCGCCCAGCAGGTGACCGAACTTGGCGGCCAGGTCTTCGAAGGCGCCGACGCCTACCGAGGGGACCTGGCACGCCGCGTGTTCGGCTGCACAGTGGTCGAGTTGATGGACCTGTGCGACTCCATCCGCAAGGTTCGCGATCCGCGTCTACTGCAGGCCGCCAAGGTGAAGGATGCCGAGAAGGCTCTGCGGGAGGCCTTGCCGCGCGTCAGCGAGGCCACCGTCCAGGCGGTCGGCGAGGCGTTGACGGCGGCCTCCGGCACCCGGGCCCGCTACGAGTACCGCCACCGCACCAGTGAGCTCACCGCCGAGCTGGCCGAGCGATGGGGTAGGCACGTCGCCGGCCTGGCCGGTGACCGGCTTGCCCAGGTCGAGCAGCTCATCGAGGCACACGCCGTCGCCAAGGCCGAGGCCGAGCTGGCCGCCGCGCGCCACGCCGAGGCGCTGGAGGAGCATGCTCTCGCCGACGAGGTGCTGGCGGACCTTCGGGAGGAGGAGGTGCGCTGCGAAGAGGATGCGCGGGTCAAGGGCGACGCGGCCATGCGCAGCGACGAGCGGATCAGCGCGACGCGGGAGCAGCTGCGGGCGGCCGACGAGGCGGTTCAGACGCGAAGGGCGGCGCTGCTGGCGGCAGTGGAGGCCGAGCGGGAGCGGGAGGAGTCGCTGCTGCGGGAGGCCCGGCTGCTGTGCGGGGACGTCAACCGGCTGGCCGCGCAGGCCCACGAGGTGGATCGCCTGCTGCTGTTGGCCGAGCAGCCGGTGACAGCCCGGCAGGTGGCCCGGCAGGAGCTGCGGTTTGGTACGGAGAGCGTGGCTCGGGGTGATGCTGCGGACATCCACGCGGACCCGGCCGGGGTGGTGGCGATGGTCGCGGCCGTGCGGGAGGCTTGCGAGCGCCACCGCCTGGTCGTCAGCCACGCTTCGACGGCGGTCGCCGAACACGCCCGGGTCAGCGAGGCCTCGCAGAGAGCCGCGGCCGCGCGCTCATTGGCCGGCGCCCAGGCCGACCGGGCCGAGGAGGACCGGCAGGCGCACCGGGTGGCCCAGCAGGCTGGCGACCAGGCCGGGGCCGATCACGTGGAGGCCGTCGTCGACTGGGCGGCCTCCTTGTCCACCCGCTTCGGCCTGCACCCGCGCCGTCCAGCACCAGGGGGCGGCGATGCGCCGGGTGAGGCGGTGTTCTCGGCGGCCGGCATTGCGCTGTGGGCCGAGCAGACGGCCGGCGCCGAGCCGGGCGAGGTTCTGGCCTGCACAGCGGCGCTGGCAGGCCGAGCGCACGCACTCGCCGAGCGGCAGCGTGAGCACTCCAGCCGCCGCGGTGCCGCCCACCAGCAGGCCGCCGCCGAGCTGTCCCAGCAGGCCGCAGCAGCCGCGCAGGAGGCGGAGGCGTTCGCGAACGGCCGGCTGCCCGCCTTTCCCCTGCCGCACTGGGCCGGGCCGGGCGAGGAGCAGGACGCCTTCGGCGCTGCCCTCCGGTGGGGTGCTGCGGCGCCGGGGCCCGGCCGCGAGCGGGACCTGCTGGAGGCCGCGATCGCCGCCACCGGGCTGCTCGGTGCCACGCTGGACGCGCAGGCCGTGTCGGCGCCGGGCCACTGGCGCGTCGAGGCCTTGGGCCCCGTGGCGGCCGTGGGCCTGGACACCGTCCTGGCTCCCGAACCGGGCCATCCGCGCGCCGCGGCCGTCACCGCGGTCCTCGCCCGCATCGCGCTCTCGGACTCCGCCGACGCCGGCGAGGACACGGGTGCGCTCGTCATCGGCCGCGATGGCACCTTCCGCGCCGGCCCGGGCTACGGCCGCATCCCAGGGGCAGACGATGCCGGCCTCCTGGAGACGGCCCATCACATCGGGCTCGACAACCGCCGGGCCGAGGCCGGCCGCCGGGCCCACAGGGCGCGCCGTGAGGCTGACGCCCTGAGCGGGCGAGCCGCTGTCCACCGCCGCGCGCTGACCGCGCTGACCACGGCCGCCGGAAAGGTGGCCGCGGCGGTTGCCGCGTTCCCGAACGACCAGGCCCTGCGGGACGCCGACACAGTGCTGACCGCGGCCGCGATCACCGCGGCGGCATCCCACCGTTTGGCCGCAGATCTGGACGAGAAGGCCCAGCTTGCCGAGGCCGACCACCGTGTGGTTCAGGAGGACTGGCGCGCGCGGACCGAGCAACTGGGCCTGCCCGCCGACCTGGAACGGCTTTGCAACCACCAAGCCCAGGCCCACCGCACGGCCGACGCCCTGCACTCGACGGCCGAGAACCTGCACCAACTCGTCGACCGCACCCGAGACCTGGCCGCCCGGGCCGACGGCATTGACCGCCGCAGCGACGCCCACGAGGTGGCCGTCCTCGCCCTGAACGAGCACCTGGGCGAACGCAACCGCCTCCAGCACACGCTCGATGCCCAACTGCAGATTCACGGCGTCGAAGTGACAGACATCCAGCAAGCACACACGCAGGCGCTTGCGGCACTGCAAGCGGCCCAGGAGCTGCGCCGCAAGGCGCAGGCACGCGCCACCGAAGCCGCCGCCGCTCGCGGTAAGCGCGAGCGGATCGCCATCCAGGCCGCCGCGGCCGTCAGGGACCCCAACGACATCACGCAAGCGGCCGACGACCTGCGGACCCTCCTGGACGTCGACGGCGTCGCCGAGGCGCTCGGCGGTCTCGACACCAGCCTTCCGGACGACGGTCTGCGCACCGAACTGGCGTCCCGACTGACCGGGCTCACCCGCTGCCGCGCCGGCGAGGTCCGCGACGCCGCCGAGCACCTGAGCGCGCACCTTCGCGGCCACACCGACGACGAGGACTGGCGCCTGGAGTGGGCCCAGGAGGAGGACGGCACCGGCGTGCTGCCGGTGCGCCTGGCCCGCATCGGCGCCGCCTACGCCCCGCCGCGGGCCGCCGAGCTCACCGCCGCCGCCAGCGCCAGCGCCGAGGAAGAACTCACCGTTGCCGAGCAGGAGGCGCTGGACGACTTCGTCATCGGCCAGATCCCGGCCGCTCTGGGCGCCGCCTGGCAGCAGCTGACGCAGTGGATCCTCCAGGCCAACAAGCGCATGCTGCTGGCGGCCGCCTCCTCCGGCACCGGTGTCCAGATCAGACGCGAACTTCGGCCCGGCCTCGACCCGGGGCTGCGCCGCATCTACGAGCTGACGTGCAAGAACTCCCGAGCCTCACGCACTCCCGAGCAGGAGGCCGAGGTCCGTTCCGAGCTGCTTGCGCAACTGCGGCTGACCGGCGAGCACATCCGCATCTCCAGCGCGGACACCATCGAACGGCTGAAGGCGGTAGTGGACATCACCTCCTGGATCGACATCTCCTACATGGTCCACAAGACCGGCCAGCCGCCGGCCAGGCTGACCGACAAGTCCGGCGTGTCCGGCGGCGAGCAGCGCCTGATCATCCTCGCCCCGATGCTCGCCGCGCTGGCCGCCGAACTGGACCGGCTCCACCCCGCCGCCCCGCGGCTGGTGGCCCTGGACGAGGTCCCCGCCGAAGTCGACTCGGTGGGCAAGGACGGGCTCGCCCGCTACATCTCCCACCTGGACCTGGACATCGTGTGCACCAGCCACGGCTGGGACGGCTCTCCCGACTCCTGGGACGGCATCGACATCTACACCCTGGAGAAGCTGCCCAACGACACCGTCACCGCCAGCCCCATCCACGTGCGCGAAAACCAGCTCGCCGACCTGCTGGAGGAAATCCTGCGCGAGGCGGGCAAGGCGTGAACGACTGCACCGTGTGCCCGGGCGCCTGCGAGGGCGCCCGGCTCGAGCAGCTCACCGCCCCGGAGCTGGCCTGGCTGTGGGAGAAGGTCGCCGACCGGGCCGACCGCGACGGTGATTGCGACCTGACCACGGGGCGCCTGACGGTCGACGTCCCCACGGATCCGCTGAAGGCCAGTGCCGCTGGCCTGCTGCTGTCCAAGCGGCCCGCGATCGGCGGAACGAGCTGCCGGTGCGACCTGGCGCACCTGACCGCGATGCTTCGCACGCACGGTCCCCGCCTGACGCCGGCCGCGGTGGCCGCCCACGCGCTCGGCCGGCGCCTGGGCGTGGAGACCATGGCCCGCCGGGCCACCCGCCGACGCACCCAGGACATCACCGAACAGCTCACCGACCTCCTCGACCGGCTCCCGCCCACCGCCCGGGTGCGGCCCGACCCGAAGCAGGCC
Source organism: Kitasatospora sp. NPDC058965 (assembly GCF_042741245.1). Classification (NCBI taxonomy): domain Bacteria; kingdom Bacillati; phylum Actinomycetota; class Actinomycetes; order Kitasatosporales; family Streptomycetaceae; genus Kitasatospora; species Kitasatospora sp. NPDC058965. The sequence continues at coordinate 66,003 of NZ_JBHYKG010000002.1, read as the reverse complement.
GTCGAGATCCTGCGGGCAAAGCGGTGGGTTCACCGCCTGGCCCACGATCCCGAGGGCCCCGACCTGGCCGTCCTGGCGGTCGAGACCCTCGCCGCGCTCCCCGCCGCCGGCCGGCGGATCGACCGGCGCCTGCTCGCCCAGCAGCTCACCGGAACCCCCAAGGCCCTCGACCGCGGAAGCATCCTGGCCGGCCTCGTGCTAGCGCTCGCCACTGCCGACTCGCCCGGAGACCCGGGCGACAACCGGGGGGCCTGGGACCTGATCGGCGTCGACCTGGACGGCCTGACCGGCGGCCTGACCTCGCTGCAGATGTGGCCCGCCGGCTACACCGTCCCGCCCCACGACCCGCTGACCCTGACCCCCCACGTCCTCGCCCGCTGCACGTGGCCGGCCTCTCCAGCACCGGACTCGTGGGTCTTCGTCACGGAGAACCCCTCCGTCACCACCGCGGTGCTCGACCAGGCTCCACTGCCGCCGCACGCACGGGTGCTGTGCACCAACGGCACGCCTTCCGCCCTGGAGGTCGCTGCGATCGCCCGCCTGGCCGAGGCAGGCTGGCGCATCGCCGCCCGCGCCGACTTCGACGCGGCCGGGCTGCGCCACGTCAGCGCTTTGACCGCCGCTCACCCAGGCATCGTCCCCTGGCGCATGGCCGCCGACGACTACCAGGACGCGGTCGTCGCCTCGGCCCGGGCCAGGTGGGCACCCCGGGTGCAACCCAACGAGCTGACCGCCACACCCTGGGACCCGGCACTGGCGGAGACCATGCGCCGACGCGAGCTGCCGGGTTACGAGGAGGCGCTACTGAGACTGCTCGTCGGCGACGTGCTCGCCGGCCACCCGCCGACCGCACCGGACCCCTCACCAGTGGGGCCCGGGTCGGGGTCCAAGGTGATCCACCCGTCCGGAATCCAGCCGCCCACGTAGCCTTCGAGGAAGATCTCCACCTCCTTGGGCACCCGGTCCACTACCCCGCGCAGTACGGAGATCTCCAGCCACCGCACCGCAACCCCCGGGGCCAGTCGCAGCACTCGCCCCGGCAGGACCAGCACCTCACCCCGCGTCCGGTCGAGCAGCCGGCCCACGCAGCCGCCCAGACGGACCGTCGAGCCCGGCAGGAACACACACTGCCTCCCCGGGGCGAGCAGGGCCGGGCGTACAGGGATTGCCGGCAGCGCCCAACGGCCCCGCTGTGCTGCGACAAGCACCCGGTCCCGACCGTCCAGCGCCGCAACCACGCCGGAACACACCTCGGTGGGCGGGAGCCATGAATCCACACACAGTGACATATCGACAGGTAAGCAGACGGATCTGACAAAAAGTACCGACGTGGTCGCTTTCCGTCACGGAGCGGCGGGCTGTCGATTGCGGGCACCAGTGGTGGGCAGCCGGACCCCCGCCAGTTCGGTCCAGCCCGCTCCACTGACGAGCCTGAGTCCCTCGAACTCCAGCGCCATCAAGTCCGCGCTCGCCCGAGAGGGGCCGTCCAGCAGCCGGCGGACCGCCGCGGACTACATGGCGAGCAGCGCAGCTCGGACCACACAACCGCTCGGATCGGCCTCGAACCGAGGCCCCGGAGCCGCTGCGGCGGGACGCTGGGAGTGCAAGGCACGTCCGGGCCCCTGCGACTGAGAGACTAGTGATCATGACCGAACGTCGCCCACTGTGGCAGCCATTCTCCGAACCCGCTGAGGGCCTCCCAAGTGCGGACCAGGGCACAGAGCGTCAACTGGCATCCGTGGAAAGCTCCCCGTTCCAGGAAGCAACACCCATCGCTCCGCGCCCCGCTCCGGCTCCGGGGAGCCGGCGACCGCTCGGCCCCGGCGGCCGGCTGTTCTCCGCGCCCCTTACACCGGACGTAACGGCCGGCTGACGGGCCGTCCAACGTGCAGCGCGGTCGTGAACAGCGCCATCGCGAACCGCCCTTGACCATGGGGAAGTGACCATCCAGAAGGCCCAGCGCCGCGTGACTCGCCCGGTGGTCGGACGTTGAACGCAGGCCGATCGCCCCGCACCCTGGAGGTCACGCCATGCGCCAGCCCCGCACCGCCCTCGCCGCCATCGCGCTCGGCATGTTCGGAGCGGCACTGGGGGCTCCGGCCGACGCGAGCAGTCTGCGCGACACCCCGCACCAGTCGATCTACCTCCATGCGACTGCCGGCGACAACAGCTCGGACGGCGTCGCCGATATCAGCGTGACCGAGGACCGCGGGGGCTATCGGATCCACGGGTACGTCGAAGCCGTCAAGGGATGTATGACGCTGAAGGGCGTCGAAATGCACCTCGGCACGTACCTAGGCGGTGACACCATCAGCCACGTCTGCGGCGAGGGGCGGAAGGACCAAGTCGATGCCTGGACCCATCACTCCGAGATCGTGCTGTCCGCCGAGGTTCCGCACGGGTTCGGCCGGGATTCCAGCATTGTGACGTTGACCGGCCGCTGAAGACCGCCGCCACGACGCGGCTAATCCGCGGGGCCGGGCGGGAGAAGCCGGAGCCGATCGCCTCCAACCGCGGGGCCGCATTGCTCACCGCCGCCAGCCCGCAGCAGCGGTCGTGACGTTGAGCCGCTGGCCGTGCCCCTCATCGATGCGGGCCACGGCCAGCGGTGCTTCTCAGGGCGGCGGCAGCCTAGCGCCTGGACCCAGTACCGGACCACGGTGTTGAGACCCCACGCAGGTGCCGGTCGATCGCCGGCGTGAGTGACCCTGGGCGGCCTTCTCGTGGACCAGGGCGTGTGTGGCCGAGCTGGACCCAGGTTGACGGCGTGGCCCCGATCGAGTGGATCCGCATTGAGAGGCCGCACCGGTGTCACACGCCTCCCCTACCGTCCTGAACATGACCCCTGCGACAGCAGCAACGCCCGCCGCGACCGCCGTGCGAGCTCACCGGGACAGCAGCGGGCATCCCGCCCTCGGCGGCGCGCGCGTCACCCACATCTCCGTCACCCTGCACGAGGCCCTGCTCAGCCTCGCCGCCCAGCTCGATCCAGCTGCGGCGATCGCCGACCCAGAGAGCGCCGTGAGCGAAGCGCTGCGACTGGTAGCGGCCGCGGCCTACGACACGGCGGAGCCCGGCGAGGCCCCTGGGCTCCTGTACGTCACCCCGTCCGTCACCCAGCTGGGCAGCCGTCCGGTGTGGCTGGAGCGGTCCCAGTCGGACGGCCCGATCACCGCCCGGTTCCCAGCCGACCGGTGCTGACCTTCCAGCCGGCCCCACCCCGGGACACTGTCGGCCTGACCCCACACTGCCCGGCCGCCCGTCAACCGGCGTTGTCCGGTGGCCTCTTGCAGGCGGTTGTCGTACGCCAAACGGGTGACGGCGGCGGAGCCGGGGCGCGGCCCGGCGTCATGGTGGCTGGACACAGTTCCGGGCGGTGGGAGCAGCGACAATGAAGTTCGAAGCGGTCACTCTCGACATGGCCATCCTTGACTTCCCCACTGCCGCCGAGATCACCGCCTTGCACGGCGCGCCCCTGCGCTCGTTGGCGGACACCGGGACCGAGGCGGTCGCCGGGATCGTAGGCACGTCTGCCGAGCGCGTCCGGGCCCGGCTCACCAAGACGGCGGGCGTCAAGCACCTCCAAGCGGCCGACGACGAGGACCTGCGCGAGTGCCTGCGAGTACTGCGGTGCTGGCTCACTGATCCGGCCTCCTACACCTCATCAGGCGCGACACCGAAAATCCGGCGCCCGGAGGGCATCGGCCAACTCCCCGTGCCACGCACCGTCAAGCATGCCCACGGCGACATGACGTGCGGACTGTGCGCCGATCCGGTCAAGGCCGGTGACGTCGTCGGCCGGATGCGCAACCCCAAGGACCGATTGTTCGTCCCGATGGGCTGGCTGTGCGCGCACTGCCTCTACGAGCGGCGTGAGAAGCCGCGGCGGCGTGACGTGGTCCTGCGGATCTTCCACCACTTCTTCGCCAGCAGCGCCGCGGGCCTGAACGCCCACGAGTGCGACGTTCTGCGGATCTGGCTCACCGAGACCGAGGCGCCGGCGGCCTCCAGCGCGTGGCGGGAAGAGCCCCTCAACGGCACCCTGGCTCGGCTGGAGACCAGTGTCACCGAGGGCAAGGGCACGACGTGGATCCCCATGCCGACTTCCTGCACCATCATCAGCGCCCTCCTGGACGCGCCTGGCAGCTCTGAGGCGGAGACCGCGATCCTGGGTGCTGTCGCCCAGCACCTGAACGAGTGGAAGACCAACCCTCGGGGTATCGAGGCCCGCCGGTACGGAACCGGCCCCCGGTACCGAGCCGCGGTTCTTAACGCGACGGACCGTCCGACTGTGCTCTCCGTACGTGGCGGGCCTTTCGACCTCCACCACACCCCGTCCTCGGTCACCGAGACGGCCGACGCTGTAGACAGCACCCAGTGACCAGCGCGTCCGAGGTCATCTGACTGAGCCCATCACCTGTCAGGTGGATCCGCTGGCTGGCTGCGATGTCCCAAGGCCGCCCTCGTGGAACGGCTCATGGACACGTTTTCGCACTACCTGGCCAGCAGGATGCGACTGGTAGTCCCGGGTCGGCATGTCTGCCAGCTGAGTGCCCGCTGTCTGGGAATTCGGGCGGCTCGCCGCCGGGCACGGGCGCGAGCAGTGGCGTGGGCGAGGTGGGTGGTGCCGATCGTAACCAATGGTGTCGGTGCTTCCATCTCGTCTCCCTCGTTGGTCGGGGTCGGCGAAGGTGGTGCCCGGTCGGGTCGACCGGCCAGCCGCGTGTACCGGTCAGTCCGAGGTGTTGCTTTGGAGGTGCTCGCGCAGGGCGTCCAGCAGGGTGATCTGCTGGGCGGTCAGCTTCCCGGCCGCGCGGGCGGTGTCCTGCTTCGGGAGCCACTTGCCCGGCCGCAGTGTCGGGTCAGCCGGTCCGCCGGCGCGGTTGACGGGACCGGTGAGCGTTCCGCCGGCCTGGAGGTAAGCGACCACCCTGCGGTAGGTGCGGCTCCATTCCGGGGCGAGGCGCCACAGCGGGTCGAGGGCGTCGAGTGCCGCCTGCTGCTCGGCGGTCAGGTCGGGGTCGTTGCGCTGGCGGTGCATCCAGCGGCCCACGTTGTAGTCGTCGAGCGTCTCCCTGCTGGGGATGGCCAGGTCTGCGTGGAAGTGGTGGTAGGCCTTGGCGTAGGCGAGGCCGCGCTCCCAGGCCTGGGCGGTCTTGCTCCAGATCATGCCGATGGCGTCGAGCTCGGACTTGCGCGCTGGGTTCAGGGTGCCGGTCTCGTTGAGGTGGCGCTGGTTGCGAAGCCAGGTGCGAAGCTCGCGGTTCTCCTCGGTGTCCGCGGGGTCGAGGTGGCCGTGCTCGATGTAGAAGACGGTGGCGACCGCGAGCATGCGCTCGAACTCCTGCGCCCGGGGCGAGAACATGCGCAGCTTGAGGCTGCGCAGGATGTCGCTCTGGTGGCGGGTGGCGTCGATGCGCAGCCAGGCGAGGGGATCTTCCTCGCTGCTTTCCCCGTTCGGTGTTCCGTCGCCGTCCGCATCGTGCTCGGTGTCGTCCGCGGTGGTGAGCCGGGAGTCTGTCTTGAGGGTGTGGCCCTGGTGGCGGTGGGTGCGCAGGTCCGCGACACGGCCGACGACTCGGGAGTCGACGGAGGCGAGTGCGCGCAGGACGTGCAGGACCGGGGCGTAGGCGGAGGCGCCGACCGCCTGCTCGGCCTCCTCCTGTACCAGGGGGCCGGCCTGGCCGACGACGGCCGGGTCGGCGGTCGGCAGGTCGTCCGCTTCCTCACTGTCAGCGTCCGGGCTGGGGAGGTAGACCGGGATGATGACGTACGCGACCTTGCCTTCTTGGGGCTTTTGGCGGACGGCGCGGCCCAGGGCTTGGACGATGTCGACGACGGACGTCTTCGGGTCGGCGAACACGATCGCGTCGACCGCGGGCATGTCGATGCCCTCGGCGAGCAGACGCGCGTTGCACAGGATGCCGCACTCCTCGCCCTCCTCCCCCTCCCGCTCCCCGGTGTGCCTTCGGAACTCGTCGAAAGCCTGCTGTCGCTCGCGGCGGGGGTCGGTGCCGGCGACGGCACGGGCCCAGATCCGTTCTGGGCGGTCGTAGTCCGGGAGCAGGGCCGCGGTCTCCGTGATGGTGGCGGCGAACTCGCGGGCATAGGTGATCCGGGCGTGGAAGGAGATGATGCGGCGCAGGCTCAGGTCGGCGATCGCCCGTAGGACGGCGACCTGGAGGGCGAGCCGCTGGAGGTCGACGTTCGTGCGCTGGGAGCGCAGGTCGGCGATCGAGGGCAGGGAGAGGAGGTCGCAGAGGTCCTGGTCGGTGACCACCGGGACGAGGATCTTGTAGTCGGCGATCCAGCCGCCGACCACGCCCTGCTCGAAGCTCCACCGGTAGATCGTGGGGCCGAAGACCGTCTCGTTGTCCATCGAGTAGAGCGAGGGTGCGGCGGTCCCCATCACCAGGTCCGAGAGGTCGGCGCCCGGTGTCTCGGCTGCGATCCGCGGGGTGGCGGTGAAGTAGAGGCGGCGCAGGGCCGGGACCTTTGCGTCTTCGTGGACGGCCGCCCAGCTCTTCTCCAGGGCGCCGGCAGTGCGGTGGGCCTCGTCGACGATGACCAGGTCCCACTGGGGCAGGCCGTATTCGTCGTGGGCTCGGACCAGCCGCTCCAGGGAGGCGTAGGTGGCGTAGACGGTGACCGGGTGTCCGGCGGGGACGCGGGTGACCAGGTCAGCCAGCTCGGCGGCGTCGGTGGTGACCCACCCCTCGATGTGCGCGCCGGCTTCCGCGCTGTCCAGCGCCTCCTCTTTGGAGCACGCGGCGATCGCGACGCCGCGGCGTCCCCCGAGGTGGGACCACGAGGTGGCTGTCTGCTCCAGCAGCTCGATTGTGGGCACGAGCACCAGGGCGCGGCCGTAGGGGGCGAGGCGCTTGGCGCAGGTCGCGGACACCAACGTCTTGCCTGCGCCGCACGCCATCTCCAGGATCCCGCGGCCGCCGAGCTTCGTGTGGCGCACGGCCGCCCGCACGGCGTCCTTCTGGTAGTCCCGCAGGTCGGCCAGGCGGACACGTGGGGTCGACAAGCGGCGGGTGCCCGGCCGGACGACGGCTTCAGAGAGGGTGGTGGCCTCGGCGAGCGTGGCGGCGGTCTGCGGCGAGAGGGTGCCGGTCTCGGGCCCGGTGGTGTCCACGGAGGAGTTGTCCTTCTCTTTCGGCGGTGAGTGGGTCGGGGCGGTGCCCCCGGGGGTGACGGGCGGTCGGGCTACGAGCGGCGGGGTACCCAGCCGCGGACCTCCAAGTATTCGATCTTGGAATCGGGTACGGCCCGGCCGGTCTCCACGAGCCACTCCTGCATGGCCTCGGTGACGTCGCCGTGGTGTTCGCCGACCCGCCGGGACCACTCCGCCGCGTCGAATCCGCCGCTGGCAGCGCTGCCGTACATGCGCTCCTCGGTCCCGTCGGAACGGGGCAGGACGCCGCGGCGCAGGCCCGGCGAGTCGTCCCGCGATCCGGCTGAGTGGATGAACTGATCCCCCTTCATGCGCACGGTGAAGGCCAGACAGCCACCCGCCTCGCCCGTGGCGTGGACGACCTTGGCGAGGTGGGAGGCGCCGGAACCGATGGCCTGCCTGCCTGCCCGGCCGGTCATGCTCTTGCCCGGCATACCGATGATGTCCCGGCCCCGGACCCGTGCCCTCTGACCGGTCTTGGTAGTGCGGCGCTGGACGTTCTGCTGGGCGATGCCGGCCAGCGCGTCCTCGTCGCGCTCGCCGCCGCGCACCGCCCGGACCAGTTGGCGCAGGGCGGCCACCAGGCTCGCCCCCTTGCCTTTGCTGAAGATCTGGCTCACCAGGCTGGCGTCACGGCCGAGCATCTTCGCGACCTTGCGCTTGGTGAAGCCCTGGTCGAGGAGCTCCTGGGCGAGACGGGCGGCCTCGCCCGGGTTGGCCGGGTCGGCGGGGCTCACAGGTCAGCTCCCTTCTGGGAAAGGTGAATCCGGCCTGCCTGACGCAGTTCCAGGAGTTCGTCTAGCGTGGCCGGGGCAGGGACGGGTCCGGGCAAGTGGCCCTTGAGGAGGTACTCGCCCGGCTGCCCGCCGTAGGGCCACCGCACCGCCTCGGTGGTGTAGATGGCGTCGGTGCGCAATGCGACGACGGAACCCGGGGGGAGGTGGAGTGCGCCGACGCGGGCGATGACCTCCTTGCCCTCCTTGATCGTCATGTCCAGCAGAGCGGCCCGGGCACCGGACCAGACTCCGGCGGACCACTCCGGGTGTGCCCAGGGATCCTTGGCGAGGCTGGTGACGCGCTGCCAGGTGGTGACCTCGCTGTCCTGACCGAGGATCTCGGCGCCGTCGGGCACGGGCTGGCCGACCGGGGTGGTGCCGGTGTTCACCCGAGGCCGGCGCGCGAAGTCGCCGATGCCGTACAGGAGGATCGAGCGGATCCCGCGGGAGGCGAGGTGCGCGGCCCGGCGCTGGCGCTCGTCGGCGTGCATCCGGGAGAGGTTGACCAGGTCGGACCAGGCGGTCTTGAGCCTGGTGGACCACTCGTCGAGCGGCTTGCCCTCCTTCCACACCAGGCCGTCGAGGATCTCGATCCGCCACGGCGCGATGGGGTTGTTGAGTGCGACGTTGACTTCGGCTCCCCCGGCCCAGGTCGTGAACGTGGAGCCGGGCGTGGCCGGGTACTCCCAGGTCCGGTCGCCGGGCACCGGCGCGGGTAGCAGGCCGATGTGCTGCCAGCCCTGCGGCACAGTGGCGCGGATGTGCCAGTGCGAGGGGGCCATGAGCGCCTTCGTCTGCTGCTTGGTGTCCATCGCCTGGAAGGACCGGGCGGTGACGCGGGTGGGAGCCCCGACGCCGGAGCGCCAGGTGTGCCGGCCGTAGGCGAGGGTGCGGTCCAGCTCGACGAGGGCGGGTAGTTCGGCGGGAACGCGTGGCGGCACGATCAGCTCGGTGCGTCCCTGGCCGGCGGTTGCGTGCATCAGCGCACGCAGTTCCTCGCTCATCACCGGGTAGCCGCCGGCGAACTGGCCCGTCACCGGAATGGTCCGCTTCCACAGGTCACGGCCCATGGCCGACGGGACGGCCATCATCACCGTGTCGGACCACTGCCGCTGGAGCGCCTCGTACATGAGCATGAAGGCCTGACGGACCATGACGACGTCCGATCCCTCCGGGTCGAACCACTGCCCGACCGAGTGGATCTCCACCCTCTCCGCGCCGCGCTCGACGCCGGCCCGCGCGTACCGGCCTACGGGGTTGCGCTCGTGTACCAGGTGGCTGGCGAGCCGGTCCTGCCCCGCGCCGCGAGCGCTGTTGGCTTCCCACCGCGGACTCGGGGCGTTGAGCCATTCCGCGACGGCCTGCTTGAGGGTCGGGTAGCGCTCGGCGCCCAAGTGCCAGGGGTCACCTGCGGTGACGTAGACCCGCTGGGCGCCCGGGACGGCGGCGGTGACTGCGTCCAGGATCTCCCCCGGCGTTCGGCGGCCCAGCTCGACCCGCTGGACGGCGTCCACGGTAGCCAGGTCTCCGGTGCTCGCGTCCAGCCAGACCGTCACGTACCAGTTCTGCTCCCAGGTCGGCCGCCGGTTGGCCAGACCCTCGGTGAGAGCGGTGTACCGCGCGGCGGCCGGACCGTCCGGGATGGAAGGGAGAAACCGCTGCTGCTGGAAGCCGTCGGTGGGGGTCACCTGGGCGGCAGTCACCGGCGCCTGCGGCTCGGCCGGGGCCGGGATCTCCTCCACCCGGCTCCCGCCTGTCGCCGGCTCGGTCGCGGCAGGGACGGCTTCGGCAGCGCGGGATGCGATTGGCGCGGGCTCGAGGGCGGGCGCTGCAGCCGGGGCGGGCTCGGGGGTGGCAAGGGTGGGGGCCGGGGACGGATCGGTGGCCAGGGAAGCCCGGACTGTCTGCGGCGTCGGGTCGAGCACCGGGGCGAGGCGCACGACCTCGCCGACGGACATGCCAGCAGCCTTGGCGATGGCCTCCGCCTTCGCGTTCTCGTACGCCGCGGCACCGGTCACCTGCCGCCCCCGCTTGGCGGTGAGCTGGTCCAGTTCCTTCTGCGCGGCCGCGACCTTCTTCTCCGCGGTGGTGATGTCCGCACGCAGCTCGCGCAGGCTGGCGAGTTGGGTGTTGTACGTCTGGCGGTCCATCGGGCTCACTCCCCCTCATCGGCGGGCTGGTCGGTGGTGGTGCGGGTGGCGACGTAGGCGATCGGGCCGCTGGACTGGGAGTGCAGGCGGGCGCCGAGCAGCAGGTCGGCCAGGCGGCGGTCGTCGGTGCCGGCCGGGGCCGAGGCGATCTGGTTGGCCGGGTGGGTCAAGTCGGTCAGGTAGCCGGCCAGGCGGGCACCAGTGAAGCGGTAACGGGCCTGCGCCCCCGCTGCCCGGTCGGACGTCCACTCGTCCAGGCCGGTGAGGACGGCGACCACGAACCCGGCCACGGTGACCGGCAGCACCCTGGCGGCCGCCACTCGCGCCGGGTCGCAGCGCCACCAGCCGGACAGGGCTTCCAGCAGTTGCCGCTCGGTGAGGTCGGCGCGGAATCCGGACCATTCCCGATCCGGGTTCCCTGTGGCGGGCCCGGCGCTACTGGGTCGCAGGACCGGGATCTCCCGGTGAGGCAGGGTCAGGAGGTCGGCCGTCTCCCGCGCCTGCAGTATCTGGAGGGCGGGCAGTGGGAAGACGTATCGGCCCTCGGTCTTCGCACCGGGGATGACCCCGGTGGCCAGCAGCTTTCGCACGGTGGGTGCCGAGCATTCCAGGACCGAACCCGCCTGGACCGTCGTGACGTACACCCGGCACACTCCATGTCTTTTCGCCTAGCTGAAAGAACATGACCACTCTATGTGGTGCCGCCGTCACCTGTCTATGTCTTTTCTCAAATGGAGAAAGACATATGAGCTGCTGGCCGCCTACGAGAAAACGCTCCTGACGGACCCTCAGCCAGGCGTAGGATCCGGCGCCATGGCACTCACCAGCCGCACCGACGTGGTGGCGGCACTCAGCTCGGGCCGGCCCCAGGACCTGATCGGCACCACGGAAGCGGAATGGATCGACTTCAAGACCGCGCCCTACGACCTGAAGGAGCCGCGGGGCAAGGCCGAGCTGGCCAAGGACGTCGCCGCGTTCGCCAACCGGGCCGGCGGCCTGATCGTCTGCGGCATCAAGGCCGCCCAGCGGAGCGGTGAGCTCTACGAGACCGCCGCCCAGCTCACCCCCTTCGACCCGGGCCGCATCTCGGCGGACACCTACCTCAAGGCCCTGGCCAGCGAGGCCCGCCCCCTGCTGACCGTCCACCTGGCACTCTTCCCCCACCCCGACACCGGGGACGGGACCACTGGCTCCTACCTGGTCATCGACGTGGAACAGCTGCCCGAAGACCAGCGCTACGCACTGGTCCGGCGCACGATCGTCGACGGGAAGGTGAAGGACGGTTGGTGCGTGCCGATCCGCACCGGCGACCAGACCGACTTCATGTCCGCCGACGACGTCTACTCCCTCATCAACGGCGGCGTGCGCAGCCGGATGTACCCGGCCGCACCGACCGCTGCAGCCGTTCTCCCACCACTGGACCGAGCCGGGGCCCGGCAGGCGCTGGTCGAGCATCAGGGCTGGGACGGAGCACCGGTCCTGTTCTGGCAGAGCTCCCCCGACGTCCCACCGTCATTTCTGCCCACCCTGCACAGCGACGGCGGCATCCGCGGCGCCCTGGAGAAGCAGAAAGTGCTGCGCCACATGGGCTTCAACTTCTCCTTCGAGCACAACCGCGCGGTCCCGTTCGCCGGCGGACTGCTCCTGTCCGAGCCCCGCCGCGCCCTGGCGGTGGCCGCCGACGGAACGGTAACTGCAGCTGCTATCGCGAACCCGGACATGCTGTGCTGGGCCATGGCCCAGAACTACGGCGACGCCCACCGGATCAACGTCTTCGCCCTCACCGAGCTGACCTACGAGTACTTCCGACTCGTCGACCAGCACGTCGTCCCAGCCATCTCCGGCCGGTGGCGCCACCGCGTCGCCGCCACCGGGTTCGAGGGGCTACGCCTGGCCCCCGGCGCCAACCCGGTCTTCCCCCGAACAGGCTCTCCCCGCGAGGCCACCGCCGCGGAGTTCAACCTGGACTGGCTTGCCGGCGGCAGCCCGGAAGCGGACGCCTACCAAGCCCTTGCCCGGATCTACAGCGGGTTCGGGCTCAGCGGCGACGACAACCCCTACGTCCAGGACAAGCTGCTGGCCCCGGAGCTGCTGGAAGCCGCCTCCAGGTGACAGGGAGGCGTGTGCCGGTCGAGGTGCGGACCGGGATTCGCAGCCCGCGCGAGGGGTTCGGACCGTTCGACGCCACCAGCAGTTGCCGAGTCCGGTCCGCTGCTGGATGACACCTCGCGGGCGAATCAAGCCACCCGCATCGGCGGCACCGGCCCAACCGGGATCCCGGATGTTGTACAAGCCAATCGCTGGATCTCGAAGCCGGTCCAGACGCAGGTCAGAACTCGTACTCGTCTGCGGGGGTGATGAGGCCAAGCTCCTCGCTGTAGTGCAGGCCCCGGACGATGGGGTAGCCGTCCTGCCAGGTGTAGCCGAGGCGAAGAACGGTCTTCGGCGATGCCGGGATGAGGAAGTAGTCCGGCTTGGTCGGGTGCTTGCTGAACTCCTCGGCCATGGCCACGACGATGGAGTGGCCGGAGTCCGAGATCCAGGTGTGCCAGGGGGCCAGGTCGGCCGGAAGCTCGCCCGCATACGGCCGGGGGGTTCCTGCCGGGGCGGCGAGCCTGAGTGCCGCGGCGGCCAAGGCCCCTGGGGCATGCGCCGTGTTCGTGGCGTTGGCGGGCGACGCCTGGGCGAGCTGCGGGGTGCCGGCCGTGCTGTCACGCAGGGCCTCGAAGCGGGCGTCGGCGAGTAGGACGAGGTCTCGGGCCGACTGCTGGTAGTACCTGTTGATCTCGGCCGTCGCGGCGCTGGGGTCGTGCGGGTGCGCTCGCTGGCGGGCGACTGCGTCGCGTAGGGCGGTGGTGAACTCGGCCGGAGGTCCGATCAGGCGCATCGCCTGGATGATCCCGGTGTCGGCGTCGACGAGGGTGACGTACAGCGGGATGTTGCCCTCGGGCAGGTCGACCGGGACGGCCGCCGCCTGCCGGTGGTACTCCCAAGGGGCGTCCGACCACGAGAAACCGTGCTTGGGGTTGCTGTCGTAGGGGTCGGTGAACTTGTAGAGCAGCAGCGTGACACGGTCGCCGTTGACGATGGCGAACTCGGCGCTCCCCTTGCCGAAAGCCTTGACCTCGTGGTTGGCCGGCTTGCTGATGGCCAGAACGAACTCCGCGCCCTGGCGGGTCACCCGCAGTTCGGCGGCGCCGTCGGGCCACCTGGTGAGGTGGGGGCTGTAGAGCTGGCCGACAGCCAGCGCGCGCAGGGCCGGCTGCTGCGGGGATGTGCTCAACGGGAGATTCCTCTCGGGCAGGGAGGTGTTCTGGGCACGGAGGCCTTGGGCAGACCCCTGAGCCGGATTGTGTAGCGCCTCATCTGGCGGTAGGTCTGGTGGCAGCGTAAAGGCAATGTGTGACACAACGTCAGCGAAATGGTGCTTCTGGTAGCGGTGCTTACGGTGGTCGGTCAGTGTCGGCGGCCTGGCCGGGGCCGGTGTGGCCACCAGGCGGCGAACTCGACAGGCCAGTAGCGGGGCTGAGCCGCGCCCGGGTTGACCGGCCGGGGTGGCTCGGGCAGGGAAGCGTCCGTCTCGCGCGCCTGGGTGGCCTTGGCCAGCGCCCGAATCACGGTGGAGGCCTGGACGCCGTGGAGGCGAGCCAGTTCGCTACGCGTGAGCGGCCAGTCCGGTGTCTGCCCGGATTCCTTGCCGGGCGCGCTCGGGTCGGTCATTGGTTCCACTCCCAGGGGCGATAGGCCGGGCCGGCCGCCGCGCTGTGCGACCGGCCCGGAGTTGGTCAGGCGAAGCTGAGCATGACGTCGTCGTCGCGGTTGCACGAGTCGCACACTCGACCGGCGATGCCGGACGAGTCGTGGCGCTCGTGGCGAGCGCCGTACTGGCCGCAGTTGTCGCACCGAGGGCCGGAGGGACGCTCCCGGCGGGGCCCGGGCTCCCAGTGCAGCGTCTGGTAGCAGGCCTGCGCGGCGCGCTTCGTGGTGTACGGCTCGCTCGTCCCCTCATCGGGGTCGTAATCCTCGCCGTTGAAGCCGCTGCCGGTGAAGTAGATGCGCACCGACCAGCGGGTGGTGGTGGTGCCGTCCTCCAGCAGGTCGGCGTGCTCCTCCAGGGTTGCTCTGCGCCCCTGGCCGAGGCCCTTGTCGAACACTGCCGTGGTGGTCCGCGAGATCGTCTTGAGGCCGGCCACACGGTCCTGCTCTGCCTTCTCTGCGGCCAGCTTCTCCTCCAGGCGCTTCTGCCTACGGTCGGCGCGGCGCTGCTCGTCGGCCTTCTCCTTCTCCCGCTTCGCCTGCTCGGCAGCTTGGCGGGCCCGGTCCGCGGCCTCCTGCTCTTCAGCGGACGGGACGGGTGCAATCTCGCACATCCGCTGTCGAGGGAAGCTGAAGCGCTCGACGTGGTGGAGGACCACCCGCCGGCCCGAGCCGTCACGCCGCAGGACCCGCTCGGCCTGACCGACGACGACGCTCACCCCACACAGCTCGCACACCTCGCCGGTGGCGGCCGGCTCGGTGGGGCACTCCCGGTAGTGCTCGACCTTCAGGTCCTCTCCGTGGCCCACCAGGTGACCGTGTCCGACGGGCAGGTGTTCCCCGCACCAGCGACAGGCTCCGGCGATGTGGCTCGGGCGCTTGGCCTCGCGCACCACCTCGACCTGGTCCCGCGGGACTTCCTCGGCGGCCAGCAGCGCGAGGAGCTTGCGGCGAGTGGTCTCGCCGAACGCGGAAGCATCCTGCTGGAAGTGCCGCGTCCAGACAGGCTCGTCCCTGCCGATTCGGTAGACAGTGACCGTGGCATCCTTCTTCGCGTACCGCTCGCGGGTCCGCCAGTTTTCCGCCCAACCGGTGGTGGCCTTGTCGACCACGACGACCAACGCGCCGACGGGCAGGGCGACGATGTCGCCGGAGTTCAGCCACTCTCCCTGAACGGCTTTGCCGCGAGCCGCCGTCAGGTCCAGACCGGTCACGGTCTTTCGCCAGCAACCGGCCGGATGCAGGCCGGCCGGGACCTCCGGCACCGTGAAGCTGGCTCGGGCCCGGCGAACCAGCAGAGCTTGCCCCTCTCCGGTCGGCCTCTCGGCGAGCAAATCAGCGAGCATCCGGCGCGTGGCGGCACCGAACGCTGCAGCCTGGCTGCCGAAGGCCCTGCTGAAGACGGCGTCCTGCTCGCCCGCGCGGGAGACGGTCAGTGACACGGGCTTGGGCCCAGCGACGGAGGCCTTGTCGACCATGATGACCAGGCGGCCGACTGGGAGGGAGACGAGGTCTCCGGGGCGCAGCTCCTCGCCGAGCAGGCCACGGACGCCGCCATGTTGCTCGTCCAGGGCGGTGAGAGTCCGCCGCCACGAGCCGTCCGGCCGGTGGCCGTCCGGAACCGGCGGGACGGTGAACTCGGCGCGGCCGATGTTCTCGGGCTTGTGCGGGATGGGTCCTTCGACGGTGCCGGTCATGGGTTTGGCTCTCCAACTGGGTTGCAGCGGCGCCCCTTTGGCGCTGCTTGTGCCTCGACGTGACCAGCGTGGCACCCTTCACCCTTATGTGCAATCGAACATTGCAAATAAGGGTGAAAGAAGAGCCAGCCCGGGGAGAGCTGTCGAGGCACATCCACCGGACTGGCTTGCGCATCCTCCCACGGTCCCTGAGCCCACTCCCAACCACGATCGTGTTCTGAAGGCACGTGCACTTGCCGATGCGCTGGGCGAGAGCGATCAGCGTCCGCGACGGGTGGGGTCGGCATTGGGTTGCAGCGGTGACGGCCATCCAAGCCCGGGCAGGCACACGATGGCCGGCGGCTCTGGTTGTGGCCCAGGCGGTCGCCGTGGCGTAGAGCGTCCGGAGCCGCTGCGAAGGGGCGGGCGGATGTCGGGTCAGGTAGTTCGAGGACTGGTGATCCAGGCCCAGAGACGCGTCCACCGGCGGACGGGTCGGGGCGAGGGAAGTACGGTAGCTGCCTCTGCGGCCTGGCGCTCCTGCTCGGCGGCGGCCTGCCGCTCGGCCTCGGAGGCCAGGGCGTCCGCGGCAGCGAGCACCTGGTCGTGTTCGTTGGTCATGCCCCATGGCCAGTCCTCACGGCCGACCGGCAGCAGCCCTACCACGCGTTCCCACCCCCGGGCCTCGGTGATCGCCCGGGGCTCGTGCTCGTCCAGCATGTCCGCCTTCGAGTCGTAGCAATCGACCACGACGCCCGGCGCCAGCCCGACCACGACGGTGTACCGCTGCCTGTGCCGGTCGATCTCCACGCTCCACCAGGTCTTGCCGTGCCAGACCGCGAAGTGCTGGTCGGAGTGGGTGCCGTTGTACTCGCGCAGCCAGCCGGCGACGGTACTGCGGCTCCAGGCACGACCGGCCTGGGCGTTCGGGAAGGCGGTACACCGGCTGGCCTGGTCACCGAGCCAGGTCTCGCACAGGACACCGAGCACGCTGGTGCGGCCGAACCGTCCGACCTCGGTGGAGACGACCTGGGTGATCTCGCCGCGGTAGGACAGCTCGTACTCGACGGTGCCGGCGTTGATGGCGGAGGCGAACTCGGGGTTCTCGTGGAAGCGTCTGGTGACGGAACCCTGGGAGTGGAGCGGGCCGGTCCCGGCGGCGTCATGCGTGGTCATCGTGGCTGTCCTTCCTGAATGCAGTTAGGCGAAGGCGGAGTTCGACGGCTGATGCGGGCTGCCCTGGCGGGACCCTAGCGGTCAGCGGCCGGTACGGCGGGCAACTACGGCTGTGACGACGGCTGCCAGGACCCCGAGGGCCCGGTGCGCCGACTGGTCGAGCTCAAACAGGGCCGTGCCAGGTCCTGCCGGATCCGGCGTTTTGCCCGCGGAGCGGACTACGGTCGCCCTCTCCAGGTACCCGCCCTTGCCCAGGGCCTCTGCGGCGGCGATCAGGGGGCGGCGTCGGTCGATGAGGGTATGGGTGGCCAGAGTGACGGCGGTGCCGGCCAGCCAGGCCCGCGCCGGGACCCGGAAGCCCAGCGTTCGGGTGACAGCAACTGCGGCACCGAGCTGGACAGCGCTGTAAGTGAGGCTGTGGCGGACTGCGCACAGCCGGCCGAGGGTACTGCCCGTCACAGTTCGCACCCGCGAATCGGCGATGTCGGACTCGCTGGCGGGCGTACCGTCGAGCCGGACGCGGCTGGTGCCCTGCAGGCCCTTGAGCTCTGCATCCCGGCTGAGCTGGCACCACTGGTCCGCAAATCCATGAACGGCCTCGAAGGTGGTGGAGAGCAGCGCGCCGAGCGCTGCGGAGGACAGGGCATGGTTGGTGGCGCCGGATCGGGGCTGGGACGTCATGGGTTTCTCGTTCCTTGTTCCTCGTGGACGATGGCGGTTCCCGCGGTGGCCAGCCGTCCGGCCAGGAAGTCTCGGCCGCTGCGGGGCGGTTTGAGCGGTGCTGGCCTGATACCGGCGGTACTGCGTTCAGGTCTGATGGTGATTGTCGCGGCGTCCTGAGGCTGCCGAGCACTATGCAGCGGGCCTGTGGCCTCGGTCACACCGTACGGAAACGTCAAGGCGGTCCGGCCGGTTGGACCGGCTGGGACCGCCCTCGTCTGCTGCCCGCTGCCGGGAGACCCGAGTACCGTGTCGACGGTCCCCGTCACGTTGGCGGCGAAGTGCGGCAGGAGGACGGTGCATTGCAAGAGGTACCGACGACGCTGGGGGTGCCGGGAATACCCGGCATGACGCTGCGTCCGTTGACCGTGTGGGACGCCGGTGTGCTCCAGCCGATGCTCGACGACCCCGCGGTTCGGGCTGCGATGCGCTGGGACATTGATCAGAACCGGGATGCCGCGCGGTGGCTGACGAGCGTGATTCAGCAGCAAGAGCACCCTCACTACCGATTCGTATACACGTTCGGCGTGGTGCTCGACGACACGGACGTACTGGCCGGTGTCGTCATGGTCACCATTGCAAGGGAAGACGAACACGCGGTGCCGCCCGTCCTCCAGGCAGAGCTGTCGATCTTCCTTGCCCCTGAGCACCGTGGACACGGGCACGCAGGCCGGGCCCTGCGGCGGGTACGTGAGTGGTGCTTCGATGACCTGGCGGTGCTCGACCCATTCGGTGGCAGTGCCCCGATGGGAGAGGTCATTGCGGCCTGCCTGCCCACCAACGACGCGTCGCGGTCCATGCTCGGACGGCTGCTGGTGCCCCGCGGCACGGTCGAAGCCGCCTCCCGCAGGGGTGGTGGCACCGTGACCGCGCTGAAGTTTGGACTCACCCGTGCCGAACGCCGTGAGCACCCTGGACGGTGACTGCAGGACACCCCGACCGCTCCCCCGCCGTGCTGCAGGAACCTCCCCGAAGCGCGGCCCGGTGGGATGGCCACTGTGCGGAGCCGTCGGCGTTCCTCGCAGGAGAACGAGCACCGCTCGGTCGCGGTGGTCCCGCCGACGGACTGAGGGCGGAACCACCGCGGCGGCGGGTCAGCGGTCGCCGAACACGCCTCGGTGTGTGATGTCGAACGTCAGGGCGAGAATCGGGTACGTCAGGTGCTCGATGAGACTCTCCAGCAGCTCGTACCGCTGCTGGGCGGTCAGCTCCCGCACCCGAGCGGTTGCCGGTCCGAAGCCGTCCTTCTCCATCAGCGCGATCAGCTGGCCCGCGGCGTTTCCGTGCATCGCCGCGTCGAACAGGGCCGCCGTGCTGCCCGGGTTACGGAGCGACCCGCCGTGACGCCTGGCGGTGGCCTCCACCACGGCGGCGAGGTGCACGATGTGGATCGGTCCGTCGGTCGCGTCGTCGGCCACAGCGTGCGAGAGGCCCGACCGGTCGACGCCGGTGTCGTTCATGTCCAGTGCGGCGGCCAGGACCCGGGCGAGCGGGGCGGGGTCGACGTCGTAGACGAATGGGTTGCGGCGGTCCCTGGGGTGGTCGCCGAAGTCGGGGCTGTCGACCCACATCATTTCGGCGAGGACGCCGGGCAGTCCGGGGGTCTTCTTCTGGTGGGTCTCGAACTGCGGCTCGTGGGGCATGTGTGCTCCAACTCATGGTCTTGGGAACGCCCGTGTGCGGGCGCGCGGGGTCGGCCGGGTGGCCGGTGGCCGCTCCCGCCGACGGCGAGAGCGGCTACGGACGAACCGGGCGGGTACGGGTCGGTTGGGGTGCCGCCACCCTGACTGGGTGGTTACGGCCCGGACGCCACCGCATGCACGGGGCGCTGCCCGGCTGCCCGGGCGGGTGGAACAGGCTGCCCGGCGGCAGAGCAGACTTCAGCGCGCGTGGTGTGCCCACGACCGGGGGCGAGATCCTTGGCCGCCGGGGCTGTCGGATCGACGCCCTCGCCGCCAGGATGCCGGGGCCGGCGGTTGGCGCGTCCGGCCCCATGGTGACGGCTGGTCAGGACCCTTCGATGAAGCCGTCCAGCGGGGGGACCACCGTGAGAGGACGTGCGAGCCGGCGGGCGGGGGCCACCTCGATCCGCTGGACGGTGCGGCAGACGGTGATCTGGGGGCGCAGGGAGAGGGTCAGGCCGCGCAGGGCCGGGAGTGAGGCGGCGGCCAGGGCTGCGGCGGCGAGTGCGACGGCGACGGTGCGGCTGCCGTGCGGGCTGGCCTGCCACACTGCCGCCAGGGTGGCTGCCACCCAGCTGGTCCAGACGAGACGGGCGACCGCGGAGCGCAGGGCGCACGAGAGCAGGCCCGCCGCCAGCCCGCTGACCTGCCACACCTGGTAGACACTCGCGCCGGTGAGGTGCTGGCCCACGACGTGCTGGTCGAGGTAGCGGTGCACGGCGCCGGTGAGGGTGCCTGCCGTCGCGGTCCACCAGGCGCTGCCCACGCTGCCGGCGAGGATCTCCTTTGCGGCGGCGTAGAGGGCGATGGCAGCCCCCACGGCAGCCAGGGCGATCAGCGTCGGGGCCAGGAGCCGCACCCAGCGGGGCCCTTCGCGCCATCCGTGGTCCAGGGTGCGGATCAGGTCCTGGCAGCGGTGGTCGAGGAAGGAGCCGGGAGCGGTTGCCTCGGTCAGGCGGTCGAGGAGGGCGTCAGAGAGTGTCCGGCGCTTGGGGGGCTGAGCGGGCTCGATGGGGGGCTGGATGGGCGCGGTCATGGTCTGCTCCCGTGTGTCGGGCGCGGGGCGGCCCTGCGGGCCGCCCCGCAGGTGGAGGAGGGGGGTGGTTCAGGTCGTGCTGGCGGCCGCGGCGGGCACCACGTCGCCAGCGGCCGTCGGTGATCGGACGGCTGGCTGCGGGGCTCTGGGCCGGGGCGGGGCCGTCGGCGTAGTAGGGGTGCAGCAGCGGGACGCCCGTGCGCCAGCGGTCGAAGCGGTGCCAGGTCAAGCTGAGCGGGTGCCAGGTCTCGCTTTCGGGCAGGTAGGCGGCCTCCAGGCCGTACTCGCGGCCGCTGGCGAGGTGTCGGTCCACCGGGTGGTGCCGGGCAGCGCCTGTAGTGGGCCTTGGCGCCGGGCGAGGCGGTGATGGCGGAGTACGCCCAGAGGTAGCCGGCGTGGTGCGGCGGCGCCCGCCCCGCTGGGGCGCGGGGCGGGCGGGTGCGGCCCGGTGGCGAAGCCGGTCTGCCGGTCAGTGCAGGTGACGGATGAAGGGGTAGAGCAGGAAGGCCAAGAGGCAGACGAAGCCGAGCAGGTAGATGATTCGCACGGATGCTCCTTCCTCGACGGCGCACCGCAAGGTGCGCGGCCGACAGGTGTTCGGTGTTCGGCCCGGGCGTGTACCGGCCGAGCAGCGGGTGGGGTCTGAAGATGAGCGCGGGTCAGGAGACGTGGTTGTTGACCGAACCCTTGAAGAAGCCGCCCTTCTGCTCACCGATGTTCACCTCGACCCGGCGGTACAACAGGGCGTTGACGACCGGCTGGCCCGAGCCGTCCGTAGCGGCGGCGGGCTGGGTCTTGAGCTTGCGTGCCACACCCAGGGTGGACAGGGCGACGACGCCCAGCAGACCGGCGACGCAACCAACAAGCACCGCCGCGTCCTGCAACCACGGCCCGGCCAGGTGCAGGCCAGCGCAGACGAGGTACACGGCGCCGCCGGCAGCGAGCAGCGACAGCGAGGAGACGCCAGCGAGCGCCGCAAACTGCCAGGTACGCGGGTCGAGGCCCTGGACGGGCGGCGGCGGCACGGCCTCCAGCGGCCCGGGGTCCAGCGCGGCGTAGTACTGGGCCCGGGCCAGCGCGCCGGCGTCGGGGTCGGGCGCCGCCGGCTCGCGGGTGGGCACGGCCACAACCTGGCCGGTGTCGGGGTCGATGCCGGTGACGTAGCCGGGGGGCAGGATCAGACCCGGCCGTCCGACAGCGGGACCGGTGCCGGGCCGGCCTGGGGTCTGGGCATTCAGGTGCTGGTTCATCGGCGTCCTTCCAGGACCGCGGCGTGGTAGGCGCGGCCGAGTTCGGTGATGGTGACGGGGTCCTCGTTGCGGTCGCCGACGTCGATCAGCTCGTCGATGCTGAGCGCGTGGAAGGTGGCAGCGCGCACGAGGTAGCCGCTGCCGCGCAGGCACCAGCGGTCGCTCGGCCGCTGGTCGAAGTGAAGGCCCTGGCCGTGGTCGTATTCGGCGAGGACCGCCAGCAGGCGGCGGGCGCAGGGCCCGAGGGTGGTCTTCGGAAGGTTCACGGGCTGGTCCTCCGTTTCCGGGCGCGGGGTGACTCCAGGACGGTCGGTGCGGCCTGCAGGCGCAGGCCGTGGATGGGCGCAGGGGTGCAGCCGGGCAGGGAAGGGGTGCCGGCCGGGCTGCGGTCCGGTCCGGATCACCGGAGTTGGGGTTTCAGGCGGCCGCGGGGCGGCATCCTGGTGGCGGCCGTACAGTGCGGCCGCATCGACGAGGAGGCCGCGCGTCGGCCCTCGGACAAGCGGTGTCTCTGCCCCGCCGTAGGGTGCGGACATGACTGAGACCTTCGACATTCGCTCCCGGCTGTCCGGGGCGTTGCACGACCGTGCGGAGGCATGGCGGTTTGTCGCTGATTTCGCGGCCTACTGGCAGCAGCCGCTCCAGCCGGGCGACGGTTGGAGCGGTGCGGAGGTGGAGACAGCCGAGGAGCGTCTGGGCTTGGTCCTGCCGACAGTACTTCGTGAGGCATACCTGCTCTTCGGGCGTCGGACTGATCTCACCAGCAATCACGACAGGCTGCTCAAGCCTGACGAGCTGTATCTGGCCGATGGCGCGCTCGTGTACCGGGTGGAGAATCAGGGTGCCGCCTCCTGGGGCGTCCTGCTGGAGGAACTGGGCGATGACGACCCCGGCACCGTGATGCGTTCGGATCTCGCCGACAAGACGCAGGAGCGATGGGAGCCCTGGGAGTCGAGTCTGACGGCGGCCTGCGTCGAGATGGTCATGTCCGAGGCGGTCCTGTTCGGGGGCGGGTTCACCGACTTTCTGGACGTGGATGCCGAGGAGGCTGCGCTGGAACGGCTGTTCCAGGAGCTTCCGGGAGTGGGACGCGACATGCGCTGGTTCGCCAGCGCCGATGTCCTGATCCGCGAGCTCGACGGCTTCTGCCTGAATGTCCGGGCCCGTACAGAGGAGGCACTGGACCAGTTGCGGGACTCGGTACCCGGAGACTGGTTGGAGGGCTGATCAGGCAGCTTCTGGCATCACGTAGCCGCCAGCGCCTCTGCTCCGCCCGAGGATCCAGATCAGTGGTTCAGTACCGGCGGAGTGGGACTGCTGGAACTGCGGCGCGCTGAACGAAACCCCCGGGCACGACGACGAGTACGCGTACGACGACGAGTTCTGACCTCAGGCGGCCTGGCCTGCGGCCGGGTGGGGACCGGCTGATCGCGGTCCCCACCCGGTTCGGTCAGACCTCCAGCTTCGCGAGAGCCGCCAGGGCGTCCTGGGGGTTGGTCAGCTTGCTGCGCCCTGGCATCGCGGCCGACTTGGTGCCGGCCTTGGAGCTGCTCTTGCGGGGCTGCTTGGGGTCGTCGGCCCAGTCGTCCAGGTCGTCCTCGTCGGGCTCGTCGCCGAACTCCCCGGGCTGGGGCGGCAGGTCCCAGTCGAACCAGAGACCGAGGCCTTCGAGCTCGGCGATCTCGTGGGCGGTGAGGCCGAACACCTCCTCGGGGAACAGGTGGTCGATCGGCTCGCTGAAGTCCATGAAGAGGGTCCTCAGGATCTCCGGCTTGCGGCCCGGCACGGTCCACCCGACACCGCCGGTGTTCGAGTCCGAGGGAGGCTCGGCCTCGCCCTGCATGATCCGCTCGATCCGGCCCTCGGGCTCCGGGGAGAACGAGCGCGGCAGCGGCTCCGGGATGTCGTCGGGCGCCACTCCCAGCGCCTTGAACATCTCCTGGATCTTCTTCGGCGCGACCTTGAGCACCACCGGGATGCAGTTGTCCCGCAGGTTCTCCAGCAGCAGCTGCGCGAACCCGTCCTGCACGTAGACGGACTGGCCGGCCGGGCTCTCGCCGATCGCGTACTTGCGGCCCTTGACCGAGATCTCCTTGGCCAGTTCCATGATCTCGTCGCCGTACTCGCCGTCGGTGGCCGCGGACAGGTACTCGTCCCAGAAGGACGCGAGCGGCCGGTACGGGCAACCGCTGGCGTTCGGGGTCCAGTCGTGGACCCGGCCGTCGGCCCACGCCATCCGGCCGCGGATGTCCATCAGGGCGACCAGGGCCCGCATCGCCCGCACCATGTACAGCGGGCCGACCCCGTAGCGGTCGCAGTGCACGCCAAGCGCCGCCGTCTTCTGGTCCGGCGCCTCCGTCACCAGCCACACCACGGCGCCCCAGTTCGCGTTGGCCGCCACCGCCAGCGCCATCAGCTGGGTCTTGCCGCCGCCCGACGGAGCCACGTACAGCCCGTGGGCCATACCGCGGTCGGTGTGGACTCGGTTGCGCGCCGGCTGGCCGTTGCCCAGGAACCCGGCCGTCCACCAGCCGTTCTTATCCGGCGTCAGGAGCTCCCGGGTGGCCGGGTAGACCTTGGCGAGCGGGGAGACGTCCCACACCGTCACCAGGACCTGGCGGCCGTCGGTGTCGACGAACACCCGGCCCTCCTCGTAGGTGGTGCCCATGGCCCGGGCCAGGTCCGCCAGGTCCATCCGCGGCTCGCCGATCGAGTCCGGCAGCTGCGCCCGCCAGTAGGTCACGCCCTTCTGCTCGTTGCGGTTGTGGGCGACGTAGCGGGAGTCGCGGATGGCCGACTCGCCGATCCGGTCCTCCCACCACTCGGCGACGGAGGGCTTGGTACGGCGGCGGTGCCGCTCGTCGGGGATGATCTCGACCTCCTGCCAGCCGGGTCCGGCCTGACGGCCGGCCAGCTGGGTGGTCTCGATGAAGCGGATGTCGTCCTCGTGCACGCCGAACGCGGCCGCGACGTCGGCCTCGCGCAGGCCGGTGATCGGACGCCCCGGCTCGTTGGCCCGCACCAGCAGGGTGAAGTCGTGCTGGGTGGCGGGGTGCGGCTTGGCCAGGACGACGTGGGTCCGGGCCGGGTTGCCGGCCCGCTCCCACAGCTTCCGCACGCCCTTGGTGTAGTCGTCGGCGGTGTCGGCGACCGGCTGCGGAGCATCCTCCGGCACGGGGGTGAGCACCCTCGCCATCGGCGCCGGCGCGGCCCGCAGCGCCTTGCGCTTCTTGGGCCGGTAACGGCCGGTGGCCTTGGAGACCGGCACGCACGCCCAGCACACCACGCCCCAGGCGCCCGCCATCACCAAGTCCCAGGGCGAGCCGGGGATGTGGTGGGCCGCGTAGTCGACGCCGGCGGCCAGGGTCAGGGGCGCGAGACCGACCAGCCAGCGGCCCGCGTTGTCCTTCTCGGCGCACACGGCGGCGACGCTGCCGAGGACTCCGACAGCGCCGGCCGCAGCCACCGAGGTTCCGACCGCGGGGTGGTCGGGAAGGTTCGCGGCCGCGCCGAGGATGGGGGCCGCTGCCACGTACAGCGTTCGTTCGATGGTGACGGCGAGGCGAGCCACCGGGAGTCCTTTCGAGATGGACGAGGGCGGGGCCCGCGGCGTCGGCGGGCCCCGCCCTCGTCAAGGGGGGTGGGTGCGGGCTGGTTACCGCCGGAAGAAGCCCGGCTTGGGGGTGCGCCACCTGCGGCCCTTGCGGACGCGGTGCAGCGCGCGATAATGCCGGGCGTGGGCGCGCTTGACGGCGTGGGCCGACTTCTCGGCCTCCTGCGCCGCGCGGAGCATCGCCCGGACGGCCTTGGCCGCCTCGGTCTGAGCCGTCGACACCTCCTGGGTGTCCTCGACGAACTTCTCGTCGAGCTGGGCGTCGGCGATGTCCGCGGCCAGGCTGGTGGCGTCCTTGGCGGTGGCGCGCGCCCGCTTGTCCAGGCCCTCCAGGCGGTCGACGGCGGTGGCGAACGCCTTGACCACCAGATCCAGTTTGTGCTGGACGGCTTCGTAGTGGTGGTCACCGTCGCCCAGCACCGGGATCCGCCGCTTGCGGCGGACCGCGGACTTCTGGCGGGGCACCAGGGCGCCCCCGGACGGGGCCGCAGGTGCACCGCTGGCTCCGGAGCTGTCGGGAGCGGCCGGCAGGTTGCCCGTCTGCTCGGTCACGGGTTCCTCTCCTTATTTATTACGGGGTGGCTCAGTTGTGGTGGACGGCTGCGGACGCCTCCTCGACGCCGCCCTCGTCCATGGCCTCCAGGTCCTCGCTGTAGACCGCCGCGACCGACAGCGCTGTGTTCATGGCCACGTTCGCGGCGCGCTCCGAGGCTTGCGCCAGGACCTTCGACTGCTGGGCGGTCACCGCGGCGTAGTCCGCCAGGTCGGCCAGCAGGTTGGTCACCTTCCGGTCGATGTTGTGGGAGCCGCCCAGGTCAGCGCTCATGACCCGCAGCTCCGCCGCCAGCTTGATCAGGTGCTCGACGGCGTCCTTCACCATCCGAGCGTCCTCCGCGGAGTTGACCGCGATGTTCGCCATAGCTGTCAGGAACTCGTCGAAGGTGATGTTCGTACGGTGCTCGCGAGCGATCCCCCGCTGGGTGACCCCGTGCCGCCTCCTGCGCCGAACCGTCATAGGCGTGACCGGCTCCTCGGCCGCAGGCGCCGCCACGGAGGGCGACGGCAGGTCGTTCGACCCGGTGTCCACCACGATCTCCGCGTCCACGACCCCCTCGTCCGGGGCGATGTGGTCGTCGGCACCGGCGGCGGTCTGCGCCACCTGCCCGGCCATGTCCGCCAGGACCTCCTCGGTCCCCGACGATCCCCTGCCGGGCGGGGCCTGGCCAGCCCCGTCTGACAGGTCGTCGACATTTGCCGCCTCGGCGACAGGGTCCAGGTCCGGAGCTGGCATTGCCGGGTCGGCCGGACCGGGCCCGGCCTTGTCGTCGGCCTCCTCGTCCTCCTCCACGATTTCCGCGTCCGGGATGTCGTCCTCGTCCGCGGCCGCCGCGCCGCGCGGCGCCTTGTCCGGGTTGCCCGCGAACACCGTCTCCGGATCGGGGCCACCGGGTCCGTCGCCGGGCGGGTGGTCGTCCTTGTCGTACACGCCTCTGAGGAATCCGACCCAGCCGTTGCCGGTCGCCTCCCCCGGCGCGGGCGCCTCGTCAGCCGGAGCCTTGTCCTGCGGCGCGGCCGTGGCGGCAGCTTCAGGACTCGGGGCCGGCGGCGTGCCACCTTCAGCGCCGTCCTTCTCCGTCGGACCCTTGGTCAGATCGACCTTCAACGACGGGTCATCGACCTTCAACGACGGGTCGTCCGCCTTCACCGCGGCATCGTCGGCCTTCACCTGCGGGCCGTCCGGCTTCGCCGAAGCATCGGCGGGCTTCACCGCGGCCTGGTCGCCGCCGCCCCTGCCTTCAGCATGGTCCCGACGCCGCTTCAACTCCCCGGCGACGAGCCCGGCGAGCGTGCGCGGGGTGCCGCCGTCCCCACCGGCGGCCCGGCGGGCCTGGCGCTCGGCCTCCTTCTTGTCCCGGCGGGCGTTGACCCGCTCCCGGCTGTCGTCGATGTTCCGCTGCCGGTTCTGCCGGGCCTGGGACCGGTCGGCGGTGCGGTCGGCCAGGTCGGCCTCCTGCCGCCTGGACCGACGCGCCTGGCGGGCGCGGGTGCGCTCGGCCTGGCTGCTCACGGGCGCGCTGGAGCTCTGGCCTCCTGTGCTGCCGCCGCCTCCGCCCCGGCCGCCGCCAGAGCCGCTCTGGCGGCCGTTCCCGCCGCCGGGCGGGTTCGAAGACCTGCCGAACCAGTTGGAGCCGCCAGAGGAGCCCCCGGGGCCCCTCCTGGGGCCGTCGGGGTTCCGTCCGAGGTCGCCGTTGCGCTGCGATCCGCCGTTCTGTCGGTTCGTGTCCCGGCCGCCGCCGGGCGCCCGGCTGGACGGACCACCGCCCGAGCCGCCGCCCGGGGGCCGGCTCGTCGACCCGCCCCCTCCCCCGGGCCCGCCGGACCCGCCGGGGCCGCGCTGCGCCCCCTTGCCGAGTCCCTTGCCCGAGTCCGAGCCGCTGCCGATTGCGGCGCTCTTCCCCTGCGCGGACACCATCGCCTTTCGGGCGTCCACGTGGGCCTTCTGTAATTCGTTGTGCTGAGTGGCGAGCGACATCTGGCGTTCGGTCTGCGCGGTCAGGCGCGTCACCTTGTCAGCAACCTGGGCATTCCGGAAAGGCGCGTGCTCGTCCCTGGT
Organism: Kitasatospora sp. NPDC058965; assembly: GCF_042741245.1. NCBI lineage: Bacteria > Bacillati > Actinomycetota > Actinomycetes > Kitasatosporales > Streptomycetaceae > Kitasatospora > Kitasatospora sp. NPDC058965. The sequence goes on along the minus strand of NZ_JBHYKG010000002.1, from coordinate 38,374 downwards.
CTCCCGGGCGCTGTCGACCCGGAATTGAATCCAGTCGGCGATCACCTCGGTGAGAGAACGCCGCTCGCGATATTCGCCGGAATCCTCGTATCCGCCGCCCTCGTCGTATTCGGCCTCCTCGGGTTCGGCGTTCTCGGCCTGGGTGGGAATTCCCTCGGACCGCAGAAAAGTGGCCGGGTCCGGGAAGTCGGGGACCGTCGGAAAGGCCGGCACGTCCTCGGCCTCCTGCTCCCGAACGGTGTCCGCGTAGCGCGGAATCGGCGGCAGGCCGCCCTGAGTGTTGCCGGAGCCCGGGAAGGTGATCACCCGCCCGTTGGGGTCGTCGGGCACTGCTTGCTCCCATCGAGGGGGTTGACAGAGAGTGGGGTCCTCGTGCACGCGTGCACGCGTGCACGGGTGCACGCGATACGCACGCGCGAGGCGCCCCGCCGGCGGCCGGCGGGGCTCTCGTGGTGACGGTTGGTCACGTCGGGGGGAACTGCTTGGTGACCGTGGCCGCGTAGTCCTGGAGGTCGTCCCAGGTCCGCGGCTCGCCCGCCGCCCGCCGCTGCAACGCGGTCAGGAACAGCCGGCACACCATCGCCCAGCCCAGCCAGACGTCGGAATTTTTGGCGGCTTCCTGCGCCACCCATTTGCGCGTGATCCGCAGCCAGTTCTCGGCGGTTCCTTTGTGGTCGCCGCGTTTCTCGACAGCCTGGGCCTCGCCCGCGACGTAGAAACTCTGCTGGTTCGCCTGGCGCCGTTCGACGGCGGTCTGCGGCCGGTTCAAGCCGACCGCCTTCCACCGTTACGCAGCTCGCTGAGGTCGTGAATCGACCGGGGTTCAGCGTAACTGGTTTTCGCGGGCGGGGGAACCTGCTGCGGCGAATTGTTGACGGGCGCGCTCTTCGGAATCCGCCTGTTCGCCTTTTCCAGGGCTTTCGCGGCCCGCTGTCCGGGGAGAGCCGCCACCTTCTGGTCGTGGGTGACGCGCCGGATTGCGGCCTTTTCCGTGGCCGCTACGGCGGCCTCCAGCGCACTGACGATCGCGTTCAGCTGCTTCTCCACCGGTCGTGCCCGCAGCCAGGGGTGGAAGAACCAGTCGCCCCCGACTTCGGTCGCTCGCAACTCGGTCTGCGTCTCGTGGGCGAGCAGCACGAGCGTGGACCGCAGCCCCACCAGGTGGGCCTGGATGTTGGCGAGGTAGCCGGCGAAGGCTTCAGGGCTGCGGGCCACGGCCCGCATGGACTCGCGGCTCTCGTTGGTGGTCATGGGGTCCTCCGGGGAAGGTGCGCGGGTCTCGGCTGGGCCGTGACCTGGGGTTTCTTGGGCGACCCGGGCTCCGGCCGGGCGGCCGGGTCGTGGGTGGTGCTCGGCGCCGCAGCGCCTTCGCCGGTCACCAGGGCGCCGTTCGCGTCCTGGTGGCCGGCGGAGAGGCCGGGATCCGGTCGTGCAGGGGCTTCTCAGGCCGCTGCGGGCCCGTCCTGTTCCGGGTCGGGGTAAGCGGCCCGGAACAGCTGGTACAGGGCACTGGAGGGCTCCTCCAGGTGCTCCTTGGCCAGGGCCCGGCGGGTGGAGGCCGTGCCGGCCGAGCATCCGAGCTGGCGGGCGATCAGGTCGACGGTGACCGTGGACTCGTCGTCGGCGGCCGCGAACAGGGCCATGATCCGCAGCACGTCGAAGTCGACCTGGCCCAGGCGGGCCCGGGCACCGGCCTCCGCCACCCGCGCACGGCCTTCAACGGCGCGCCGCTCGGTTTCAAGGGCCCGCTCGGTGTCCTGGGCCGTCTGGGCGCGCAGTGCGGCCGTCTCCGCCTCGATCCTGGCGGCGTCGCGCTCGTTCTGCCCGGCCGTGACGGCACCTTCAGCGGCAGCGTTGCGGGCTTCAACCGCCCTGAGACCGGCTTCAGCGGCGGCCTGCTCGTTCTTCTTGGCCGTCAGCAGCTCCTCCGAGTCGGCCAGCCGGCCCAGCTCCTTGAGGCGGACCGCGTGGGCGGCGGCTTCAAGCTCGAACTTCCGGCTCAGTTCGGCCGCCTCAGCCTCCAGGCTCTTGTTCGCCATCTCGGCCTTGAGCTGCTGGTTCTTACGCTCCAGGTCGGCCTCGAAGCGACGCTGGGCGGTCGCGTCGTTGATGGCGTCGATCTCGGCGGCTGCCTGGTCTTGAAGGCGCTGAAGCTCGGCTTGACGCTCCGCCACCTTCTTCTGAAGGTCGATCGTCTGGAGTTGAAGCTCGTTGTCGATCTCGGCCTTCGTCTGGACCTCGGCCAGCTGCAACCGGCCCTGCGCGCGCATCTCGTCGGTCTGCGCTTGAAGGCCCGCCTCGCGGATTTGAAGATCGGCCTGGATCTGTTGAATCTTGGCCTCTGCCCGTTGAAGGGCCATCCGGCCGGTCCGGGCCAGGGTCTTGAGCTCCTCCTCGAACGGGATCGCCAGGGACTCCTCGACGCTGAAGCCCGCCTTCGCCATCTTGAAGGGCAGCAGCTGCTCCGGCGTCGCCTTCTTCTCCCAGTCGGGCCCGTGCTCCTGGCGCAGCCGCTCCTCGTAGACCTGGAGCTCGTGGGCCATCGCCACCACGAGGGCGTACGGCTTGTTCCACAGCACCATCTCGCGCGAGCGGCGGGCGGTGTTGAAGGGCGACAGGAGCCACCGCTTGAACGGCGGCGCCCCGAGGTCGGCCGCCCCGTGGAGCAGCTTGTTGCGGCGGCCGATGTAGTGCCGGGCCGCCTCGACGGAGGCGATGTAGAGGAACGGGATGACGCCGTGCATCGCGGCCGCGAGCGGGTCCCTGGCGATCGGGCCGGACGCCGCCGCGTTGAAGGCGATGGTCGCCAGGGTCAGGCCCAGGGCGAACCAGCGCAGCAGCGGGAACCGCACCCTCTTGTGGACCAGGTAGAGGTCGATGGCCTGGAGGGCGACGATGCCGGCGTCGATGCCGATGGGGAAGGCGTAGGAGAAGAGCCCGAAGTGCTTGCGCAGGGCCAGGTCGCGCAGGGTGCCGTACGAGCCGGTGAAGCCGATGCCGGCGACGACCGAGCCCATGGCCACGGCGGCCCGGGCCAGGGAGGTCACGAGCCGGCCCGTGTGGGGCTGGGCGTCCTCGGCCTCCGGCTGGTCGCCGTCGGGGTCGTACAGGGGTTCGTCGAGCAGGTCGAGCGGGGGCTCGCCCGTCGGGATCGGCTGGGTGGGCAGGAGGCGGGGCAGGGTCTGGCCGTTCGCCTTCTCGATGGTGGGGACGGTCACGACGCCGTCGGCTCCTTCCGGGCGGAAGCGGTGGCGGGCACCCTGACGGGGGCTCGCTGGGAGGTGGTGGTGCTGTCGGTGCCGAGCAGCTGGTCCAGGTTGCGGAGCAGAACCGCCAGGCGGGCTTCGGCGGCGTCCGCCTCGACCTGGAGCGCCCGAGCCTCCTCGGCCCGGTCGGCTGAGGGCGTGCTGGGCAGGTAGATCGGCTCGAAGACGTCGTCCGGCTCGGCGGAGTCGGCCGGGCCGAGCCGGGCTTCAAGCTCGTAGACGTCGGGCTCGGGCTCGTGGCGCCGCATCAGGAGCCGTGCCGCCGCGGCGATCAGCAGCAGCACGGCCAGGAGAACGAGCGCGGTCGGTGCGGGCATCGCTGCCTCCGGGGGTCAGCGGCCGGGCTTTCCGGCTCCCCGTCACCGCCCGACGCCTCCCCCTTCGGGGAGGGCAGCGGCGGGCGGATCAGGCAACCGGCAGATCGGAGCAGCTGGTCAAGGCCGGATCGTGGGGGCGGCGCTCAGGATCTCGACCGCCGCGTTCACCGCCTTGGCCCAGGCCTCCAGGGAGTGGGTATCGCGGCTGGCGGTGCGGGCGCAGTAGGAGTTGGTGAGCTCCTCCAGGACCGCGGTGGCGGTCTGGTGAGCCTCGAACGGGTACCGGAAGTCCGCGTCGGTCAGCAGCGCCATGATCGTGCGGGTGCCGGCACCGATCGCCTTGGCCAGCTCGCGCTCCGCGTCATCGGTGATGAGCTCGGAGGCCGCGCTGCGCAGCGTCATCGCGGTCCGCAGCCGGATCGACTCGGCGAGCTCCAAGGCGAGCTCCGCGAGCTGGTGGCGGGCCTTGGCGTCCTTGGCCTCGCCGTTGAGGATCACGGTCTGGCCGACGGTGAGGCGTCGGCGGGTGCGCAGCTTGGCCTCGGCCTCGCACTGGGCGCTCTCGCGCTCGGTGCGGTTGGTGTGCCAGGCGACGCGGTTCTCAGCGTCGTCGAGCCACTGGCCGAGCCGGTTCAGGTCGGCCATCGGGTCATTGACGGCCATGTGGTCCTGGAGCCACTGGGGGACGGGCACGGGTGGGTTCCTCTCGGTTGGCGGGTGGTCGGTCAGGCGGTGCGGGCGCGGTTGCGGGCGGCCCGGCGCTTCATCGCCCGGCGCTCGTCCTCGCTCATCCCGCCCCAGACGCCGGCGTCCTGGCCGGTCTCCAGGGCCCACCGGAGGCACTGCTCCATGACGGGACAGCGCCTGCACACGGCCTTGGCCTCCTCGACCTGGAGCAGCGCCGGGCCGGTGTTCCCGATCGGGAAGAAAAGCTCCGGGTCCTCTTCTCGACACGTCGCGCGGTGTCGCCAATCCATGGCGAACTCCCCTCTCTGCATTGGTTGTTGGTCAGGATCGGGTGGGGGTCGAGCGGTCCGGCAGGCCGGTCAGGCCGCGATGCGCCGGTCGTCCTGGCGACGGACGGGCGGCCAGGGGTTGAGCGGGGTGGTCGGCGCCGGCAGCCGGGTCGGCTCCGGAAGGGGCGGCCAGGCCAGGGTGCCGTCGGGGTAGCGGCCCGAGCGGCAGACGTACCGCGGGCCGTTCTGGAACGGGCTGTGCTCGGGGACCAGCCTCTTCTCGGTGCTGGTCCGCTTCTCGGGGTCGGTGCCGCCGCTGCCCTTGTTCGTGCGGCGGCTGGGACGGATCTTGGGCTCGGGCGCTCGCTTGCGGGCCACGGGGCCTCCTGGTCGATCTAGGGGGAGGGGACCGGGTCGGTCCCGGAGCTCCCCATCACCACCGGAACCTGCGGGCCGCGCCGTTGAGCGCGGGCAGGTGCCGGTGGGTCAGGGCAGCGACGGGGCTGCACGGTTGCTGCGCCCGGCTGCCACGCGGTCGTGGCGGCTGGGCGCGCCCGCCGGGAGGGCGGGGCTGTCCGGCCTGTCGGGGCCGGCGACCGGGTGGGCATCAGAACCGCCTGCTCACCTACGACGGGGCGACAACGCGCGGTGCGGGTGGCACGCCGGAAGGGCGTGTTCTCCAGAGCCGGACCGCTGGCAGATGCGACGGAGCCGGGCTCCGCGCCGCCGACGGCATCCCCTGCCGTCTTGGGGGGCGATCTGTCACATCTCGCCCTCATGTTCGGAACCCGCTGTGCCCCCGCGCCCGAGGGCGCCGTGCCTGCCAGCACGAAGGGGGTCAGCTGCGGCGTGGCCTGCGTGGCTCTACTCCCCGAAGGGGGCAATCCGCGCCGGCTGTGGCCTCCGCTTTCGCGGCGGTTCCGCAATGCTCATGACACGCTGTTGAGTTCTCAAGGTCCAGGCGCTCACGGATTCAGCCCTTCCGGGGCTGCCTCCGAGCCTTGGATTCGCCTCACGGCGAGCCATCGAACAGCCACTTGGAGTGACTACGTGATGGCGGAGCAAGGTCCTAGCCAGGTCCCCAACCCCCGTGCCCGCCAGGACGGCGGCTCACGGAGGAAGGGCAGAAGCTAGAGCAACTGCTCAAGGAGGGTTCAGAACTGACGGATCTCGACCGGGGGCACCTTCACACCCCGGGCCCGAGCCGCCCGGTCGCCCTTCGAACGGGGCTTCGGCTCCCCAAGGGCATCGACGCGGTCACCCGCGACCTCCAGCCCACTGGCGGCACCGCGCTGGATCTTCCCGAAGGCGATCGGGCGCCGCCCGCTCACCGCGACCCCACCAACGCCGCGGCCGCCTCAGCCACCCGAGCCTGGTGAGCCAGGCAGGACTGGGTGAACTCCGACGCGGTCTGCGCGGGCGGCGGCGACGACTGCTGCTGGCCACCACCGGCCGGCTGCGCCTGGGGAGTGGGCTGCGCGCTCATGCCGCCACCTGCCCGTCGAGCTCGACCCGGACGCGCACGGCGAACCGGCCGGCCCGGTAGGCCTTGGTGATGGTGGCGAGGTCACCCGTGAGGCTGACGTCCTCGGTCTTCAGGGCCCAGGCGATGGACTCGGAGACGTCCATGGAGACGGCTCCCAGGTCCACGGTGCCGGTGGCCCCGACCGCGATCGCGGCGTCCAGGAACGTCACGATGTCGGCGAGGCCGGTCCCGGCGGCTGCCGTCGCGGACTGGTCGTCCACGCGGGTCGGGGCGGAGCCCCGGCTGGCGGCCAGCTCGGTGCGGATCGTCAGCACCGGCGCGACGGCCGAGGGGGTGTTGATGGGGTTGGTGTAGGCGGACAGGTCGCCCTGCGGCATGATGCTCACGGCGAGTAACTCCCTCATCTGTAGTGAGGTCGAGCGCCACCGGTGCGGCTGCGAACCGCACCAGCTGCGGGTCCAGGACTGCGAATCCTGGGCCCGCAGTGCCGTTTCCGGGGTGCGAATCCCGGTCCCGACACAGCGAACTGGTCTGCCACCAGCGGCGTTCAGGGTGCGAGCCCGTTCCGCTTGGCGACGTGACAACCATCGCATGACGGCAAGTCAGAGTCAAGAGTGTTCCGACACTCTCAGCGTTTTGAGCACGAGTTCCGAAGTGCAAAGGGATGTGGTTCACTGTTACGGCACACACGTGCCTATGTAGGAGGGAAGCCGGGAGATGGCGCCGAAGCGCTCGCAGGAACTCGCAGAGCAGATCAAGCGCGAGATCGACGACCGGCGCTACGCGGTTGGAGACCAGCTGCCCAACTACATGGAGCTGAAGGCGGAGGGCTGGACCTCTACCGGCACCGTGCGAGAGGCGTACCGCCTGCTTGAGAGCCAGGGGTACGTCCAGGTGATTCACGGCAGGGGGTGCTTCGTGCGGGACCGACGCGTCATCAGCATCCCGTTGAGCCGCTACTCGCGGGCTAGCGGTGCTGACGGGCTCGGCCCGTGGGAGGCCGCCACCCGAGCTCAGGGCCTTGAGGGCGAGATGGTCTTCGTCAGCGTTTCCACCTCGGAAGCGCCTGTGAGCATCGCGGAGAAGCTCGCGCTCTCCGAAGACGATCAGTACCGAGTGACGGTGCGAACCCGACACGCCAAGCTCGACGGCGAGATCCTCCAGATTCAGCAGGCCTGGTACCCCGCCGACGTAGCTCGCCGAAGCGGCCTGGATCAGGCGGGCAAGGTGGTGGGTGGCACGCTGCCCGCGCTGGCAGCGCAATACCCGATCGGCCCCGCCGATGAACGAGTCGGCTTCCGCCTCGCAACCGAGGCCGAAGTTGCCACCTTGAAGATCCCTGCCGGCGGCTGGGTGGCCAGGGCGGAGCGGTTGCTCGTCGACCAGTCCGGAAAGCCCTTGGAACTCCTCCAGATCTCGGCGGTCCCCGACCGGACCGACTTCGTCTACGACGGCCTCGACTACCAACGGCTGCTCTAAAGCCGAGCCGCCCACCCCACGCTTGACCATGCTGCCTCCCGAGTCGTCACGACCGAGCGGCCGCTGCGGATCAAGCATGGCGAGCAGTTCGGGCGCAGCGGGAGAAGCAACTGGCCCAGCGGTGGCCCAATACTGGCCCAACGGTGGCCCAATCACGGCACACTCATCGTTGCAACTCGGGGAGGGAGTGGAATGGTGGGCATCCGCATCGAGAACTGGACCGGGCGCGAGGCCAGCTGCCTTCAGCAGGCTCTACGGATGTCCGACCGGGAACTGGCCGCGCACCTCGGCGTCTCGCGGAACTCGGTGAGCAACTGGCGTACCGGAGGGGAGACATGGGTGTGCAGCTCTAGCACTGCGCAGCTGTTCGATCGGGCGACCCAGCTGATGAACCCCGCGGAGCTCAACGCCTTCAGAGAGCTCCTGGAGCAGGCTGGCGCCGACACTGAAGTGGTTGGACGGCCCGTCAAGTCCACTGGGCACATCTCGCTGACATCCCACCAGTTCATCCCTCTGTTCCTCGGTCCGCTGACGAGCGCCCTCTTCGGCTCTGGCTCTCCTGGTCCAGCTGGTCCGGCTGCCCTTGACAGGCGCTCGCTGAAGCTTCCTACCAGCGAGGGTCGGGACGGGAGCCTGCACATTTACGACTTCGGCATCGCCGTCCTCCACGTACGCCAGCAGCTGCGCCTGAAGTCCGTCACCGAACTAGCCCTGTGGCGCTACCCGGCCTACGGGCAGAACCGCGCCTGGGCCCAGCAGGTGGTGTCGACCCTCGCGGCCGGCCTGCTCGGATCCGCTTCCGGGGTGCCGCTGCCCGACTACGTGCTGTCGGTCTACGAACTCCACCAGCATCCGTGGGACGACGCAGTGCTCGATGCCGCACTCCAGCTCCTCGCTCAGCCGGGCGTACTGGTCGACCGCACCGACGAAGCCAACCCGCTCGCGCTCGGGGTCGAGGAGCAGCGCCTTAGCACGGGGTGGCTTGATCCTGATTCCATCGGATTCAGCGGCGGGATGTCGCGCGGGTTGGCCAGCTGGTCTGGTGTCGCCTACCACTCCCACCCGCACGAGCGCGCGCTGACCATCGACGACATCGTGGCGATGGAGCTCGACACCCAAGCTCTGTGGGCACTGTCCGCCCACCTGCTTCGCCGAGTCGAGGACGGCCTCGATCCGGAGATGCCGGACCCCTTCGGCTGGCGATGGCTGCGCGGGGCCCACACCAGACTGACGTCGGCCAGGCCGACGGAGACCGCACCGCACCGAGCGATGCGAGCTGCGGTCATCGGTACGAGCGACCTACCCGAACGGCTACACCAGGCCTGGACCGCTCTGAAGGAGGCAGCGTGAACACCGGGTCCGCAGCACTGCGGCTGGAGTCGACCGTCCTGGTCATCGTCGACGTGCAGGTTGGGTTCGTCAGGGATTCGAGCCAGCACGTGGTGCCGGCCATCGTGCACCTGGTGGAGGCCTGGCAGCGTCAGGGCGGCGCGACGATCGTCGCCACCTTCGACAACCCGGTGGGCTCCCAGTACGAGCGGATCAGCGGCTGGACGAAGCTGCGTTCCCCCGAGGAACAGGCGCTGGCTGCCGAGCTCGTTCCCCTCGCCCGATCGGCGACCCAGCAGATCGTGAAGACCACATCGAGCGTCTTCAAAGCTCCGGGCGCCCTGGAGCTCTTTCGGACGAAGGGGTGGACGGACGTCCTGCTCTGCGGGATCGACACCGACTCGTGCGTCTACGACACCGCCGCCGACGCCTACCAGCACGGCATCACCCCATGGATGGTGGTGGACGCCTGCGCCTCATCTGGAGGCCAGGAGTACCACGAGGCCGCCCTCCTGCTGGCCGCCCGCAACTTCGGCCGCCGCCTCCAGCTCAGCAGCAGCGACGTCCACCGCATGCTCTCCGAAGGAGCAGTCCAGTGAACCGCCTCGACGCCCAGCTGCTCATCGTCGGAGCCGGGCCAGCCGGCTGTCTGGCCGCCGCCACGGCGGCGAGCGTCGGCATGACCTCGCTGCTGATCGACCCGGCGCCCGCTCCCGGTGGCTCGCTTTGGAGGATCGGCAACCTCGCCAACTGGCCGGGCTTCACGGACGGACCGAGCTACGCCCAGGCGCTCGGGGCTCATCTGGCCGGGCTCGACGGGCACTGCTCGTACGTACAGGGAAAGGTGACCGGGATCGAGGCCGATGAGGACCACGTCCGTGCGACCCTCGCGGACGGCACCAGCCTGATCGGTGAGCTGCTGATCGCTGCCACCGGTGTGCACACCGCGCAGGCCACCGAGGTCTCGTGGATCACCTGCACTCAGGCGTTCCCCGCCATCACCGACGCGTCCCCCGCGGAACTCGGCACCCTTACCGTCGTCTTGGGCGGTGACAGGCCCCTGGGCACCTGGCTGCGGACGCATCCGAACGCTGACCAAAAACTGACGGTCTGTTATCCGGAGCGAGACACCTACAAAGTGGAGGAGGTGCGATCGGACCCGCGGGTCCAGCTCCTTCCGGTTCAAGCCGTCTCGGTCTCGGGCACAGGGCCTTACGAAGTGGACATCCTCCGAGTCGACGGCACCCGGGAAGCCGTAGAGGCCGACTCGGTGCTCACCAACATCGGGACGGTTCCGACTGCCCTACCCGGCCTGGCCGTTGGCGAGGACGGTTTCTGCCCGTCGGAAGGCCAGCACCCGCGCGTCGTCACGGCGGGTGATCTGAGCGCCAGGGACGGACAGCGGGTGTCCACCGCCGCCGGCGGAGGAGCGGACGCCGCGCTCACCCTGTATTACCGCTTTCGGCGGCAGGCAGTGTGATGAACGGTCAAGCCCGACACACGTGCGTTCGTAGTGCAATGCCGTGGCCGCTGAGGGCTTGCGTGGGTTTAGGATCAGGTGCGGACCGTTACTGGTTGGCGGGAGGTGGAAGCCCCGCCGGACGGTGAAGGTCCCAAAAAGTTAAGGCCCCGCTGCAACCGCGGCGGGTGGAAGATCCCGCCGGACTCGGTTGCCCGGGGCCGGTGAGCCAGGAGCGGTGTGATGGCTGCTCGACTGGCTCGGTAGCGGTACACCTATAGCTTGAGGAGGTGTGCGCTGTGGTTCAGCGTACCTGTTGGAAGGTCCGTCGGCGCAATAGCCGCCGGCCGATGTCGCGCGGCTCACTGCCGCGCCCGGCTGGTTCGGGCCCGTTCGGGTCTGATACTTCCCTGCTCGGCGGCCGTTTCCGCCTGGTGGGGGTCACCCGTTCGCGTATCGCCCGTGCTGAGGGCTTGATCCGTTCGGGTTCCGCCTCGCTCCGCGTCGTCAGGAGCAGGGTGTTCGCCGTGACCGCCTCGGGTGGTCGGCGTGTGGGGGTGGGGATGATCTAGCCCTTCGGGGGCGGCGCCCCTGTCCGCTCGTTCCTCCTGCCAGGGAGGCCTTGCGGTAGCGCCGCCCGGGTGCTCGACCGGTTAGCAGCCGGTGTCGCGCCCAGATCGTCCTCGTTGAGGGACCGCCCTGCCAGGGGCCAGTCGCCTCGTACTTCATCGGTTCTCCCAGAACCGCTCCAGCCCAGCGAGGGGCCTTTGCGTTCCCTCCTGAGCTCATCAAGGAAGGCACGGCCATGATGCAGCATCGTGCTGCCCAAATCCAGTCCGGCATGCCTGCATGCCGGCGAAACCGCCTGTTTTCGGCCGCTCCGGTCGTACGGGCGCGTCGCGTTGTGCTGTCGGTGGCCCCTCGGGGCGGCCGGTGAGCGCGAACGCGATCTTGTCGTCCCGTCCTCCTGCTGCCCGGCCGCGTCCGGCAGCCGGTCGACGGTGGCTTCGTGCTGTCCCGACCCAGCAGGAGGCGCCTGAGGCGCTGCTGCTGGGCGAGGGCATGCGCGTGCGGCTGGCCGGCGCGGTCCGGGCGCTGCTGGCGGACGAGTCGGTGGCCGGGCTGCCGGACGCGGCTCGGTTGGCTGCGGTGGTGCTGCTCGCGAAGGGGTGCGTGGAGCAGGGCCGGACCGTGATCTGGTCGGGTGAGCTGGCCCGGTGGCTCGGTGTCAGCGTGTCGATGGTGAGCCACAAGGTCCTTCCGCCGTTGCGCGCCCGGGGGGTCGTCACGACCCAGGTGGAGACCGACGATGACGGCCAGCCGGTGGCGCTGCGGATTGTGCTGGAGCCGGTGGGTCGGCTTCGTCGTGCCCGCGACCAGCGGCACCCGCTCGCGTTGACCCGCAAGGAGCTGTCGGTGCTGCTGCGCCTGTGCGAGGCGCTGTTCGGTCCCGGGTGGGCGCCGAAGGGGAAGGCGGAGATCCCGGCCGGCTTGCTGGCCCGGGAGGAGCGGCGCGGGCATGGGGCGGCGACTGACAGGCTCGCGTTGCTGCTGCTGGTGCTGTCGTGCCGGGAGAACGGCTGGGTCCGGCTGTGTGCCGGCTCGCTGAAGGCGCCGGAGGCGGGCCGGGGTGCGGCGACGCTGGCTCTGCTGCTGCGCGGTGGGACGGCGGAGGTCTCCCCGGTCGCTGCCGGGCGGGTGCTGACGCGTTTTCAGGACGGCGGCCTGGTCGAGGTGGAGCGGGATGACGACGGGGTGCCGACCGGCCGGGTTCGGCTGCTGCCGGTTGCCGAGCGGTACGCCGCGGTGCGGTCGGCGGGGAAGGCGCAGGCCTCCGGTGCGGTCGGCCGGTCGGGGAAGCGGGCGGTGCGGCTGGTTGGGCCGCGCGCTGCTGAGTCGTGCCCGGACGAGGAGGCCAACCGTTCGGGCTCTGCGGTGTCTTCGTCGGCCGTCGGAAGTGCCGAAGGGGATCTTGGTCGTCTCCCGGCGCCCGCTGATGGCCTTTCGGGGCTTCTACCTGCGGAAATGCCGGGCGGGGAGGGTGGTGCGGCGGTTTCGGAAGGTGCCGACTTCCACGCTCACCACACTCTTGTTGCTGATGTTGGTGGTTGTGCTGACGTAGTGGATGGCGATTCCGGCGCTTGCGCCGTTGGGGTGACCCACCGTCGGCCGGAGCGCGTGGGCGGGCGCGAGGACGCGGCGGATTCCGGCGTGCCCGCGCTGCGGCTCGTCGGGGCCGAGGAGGACCCGCTACGCGGGGACAAGCCCCAACACGACGTCCAGCACCACCAGCACCAGGAGCAGCGAGGGGGCCGGGCGGCGCGCGTTGTCGGCCTGCCTCGGGATGCTGCGGTGGCGCGTGCGCTGGTGCCGGTTCAGGACCTGTGGCAGCGACTGGAGGGAGCGTCGACCCGGGGTTTCCTCGTGAAGCGGGTCCGGCTCGCGCTGAACGCGGTGGCGTTGTGGGCGGGGCAGGATGATGCTCCCGAGGTGCTGGCCGAGCGGCTGGCCTTCCGCCGGGAGCGGCAGGTGGCCCAGGGGAACCCGTACGTCGGGGACCCGATCGCCTGGTTGCTGGAGCGTGGTCTGCCGCAGGAGCGGCAGTGCCGCCACCAGGCCTGCGACAACGGGGTGCGCCTGGACTCCGGTGAGCACTGCACTACCTGTGACCTGCGGATTCAGGATCGGCGCTCCTCCCGGCGCGCCGTCATCGGCCAGGTCGTTGGCCAGCTGCCGCAGGCGTCGTTCGAGGACCGCCAGGGCGCGATCGAGGCGGCGCTGCGCAGCCATGCCCTGGTGCGGGTCGAGGCGCAGGTCGATGCCGGTCGGCGCGAGGCGGAGGCTCAGGCTCGGTGGGAGGCGCAGCGTCCGGAGCGGGAGGTGAGGGCTGCGCTGGCGGAGGCGGAGCGGCTGGCGGTGCCGTGTGCGGACTGTGGCGCCGGGCAGGCGGCGGGGCTGTGCCGGGGGTGCGCCCGGGGCCGGGAGATCCGGCAGGGGGTGCACGAGTGCATCAGCGTGACCTTGGCCGGGTTCGCTGATCTGAGCAGCTACGGGAGCTTCCGGCAGGTGTGGGAGCGGACCCGGGTGGAGCTGCGCCAGGCCCGTCTGGAGGCCCGGAACGGGGCGGTGGACGAGCAGATCGGCGGGGCGTCGGAGCTGCTGGCGGTCCAGCACGCGCTGGGTAAGTACCGGGCGGCTGCGCTGCGGGTGTTCGCGTCCTCGGAGGCGGCCCAGGCGGAGGCCGAGGGCGCGTACCAGACGGTGATGCGCTCGCGGCACCGGTACTCCAGCGCGGAGGCGGCGCTGGAGGCTGCCGTGGAGGAGTCCGGTGCGGCTCAGCTGCGGGCCGCTGAGTGGCTGCTCAAGCGGCGGGTGGCGTCGGTGGAGGAGCTCCGGTCGCGGATCGCTGCCCGGGGTGGCAACGGCGGCCCGGGAGTTCGCACCGAGGCCGACCCCTACACCAATGGCGCGAACCGGGTGCGGGCTGCGGTGAACGCCCACTCGGCCGGCGCGTGCGCCGGTCAGGGAAGGTGACCGTGGCTGACGAAGACCTTCGAGGCGACCGGGCCACTGCCCCCGTACGCGGCCCGCGCCAGGGCACGGCCGACGCGTTGCCCGCACGCCGGCCACCGGCCGCCCGCCCGATGACCACCATGACCAGGCACGGGAGTTGACCATGAACATGAGGCACACCGCCGGCCCGGCGCAGGGCCAGCACCCCGGGGTCTGGGTCACCCAGGCCTACCCGCCGGTGCTGCTGACCGCCCTCCAGCGGCGCGGCGGAATCCCTGTCGCGGTGCGCGAGGTCGTTCTTGATCAGCTCCGGCACCGCACACCCGCCCAGCTCCGGGAACGGTTGGAACGGCGCTTCTTCGCGGCCTACGCCCACCTGCCCGCCGGTCACATCGCCGAACGGGCCGACGAGATCGCCTACGCCCTGCTCGTCGCGCCCGCCTGCCCGGAGCCCCGTTGCGAAGACGGCTGGCTGCTCGACGCCGACCACGGCTGCCCCCGCTGCCGGCAGCGCCGGGTCGAGACCGCCGCGACCGCGCCAGCCGGGCCGCCCGCCACCCGAGCGACCGTCACCGCGGCCGCCGCCGAATGCCGGCGCACCATCCTGAGCAGCCGCACCGCCGCGCACCAGCAGCAGTCCCGCCTCGACCAGCGCGGCCAGCAGCAGGTCACCCGCCCGTCCCGCGAGCGGCCGGACGCCACCGTCCGCCCGACCCAGACCCCGTGAGCGAGTCCCCGACCAGTCCAGTACCTGGAGGAGCACCGTGAACAGCGACAACACCCGCCCGGTCGGAGCGCACCGGGGCCAGAAGGCACTGGCCGCCGGCAGCACCGGGGAGAAGACCCGCAACGACGCAGAAGGCGACGACGCACAGGGCTGCCAGCACGGCCGGGATCAGCACACCATCCGCACCTGCTTGCCGTGCGCCGACATCCTGGAGGCCCGGGCCGCGCTCGCCGAGGCCGTCGAGTACCACCTGGCCGTCGCCGTCCTGGTCGGCTGGGACGACGTGCTGGCCGTGGTCGGCCACGTCCACCACCAGTTCAGCCAGATGCTGGCCACCGGCCGAGGGCGGTCGCGCCACCACCAGGAAGTCGTCCCAGTCGAGAAGGCGGCAGCCAAGGCGCTGCGCGACCTCGCCAGGATCCATGCCCAGCGGCACTTCGCCGAGCACACCGGCGTCGGCCTGCGCAGTCCGCTCGACCCGGACCAGCCGTTCCGACTCAGCGGGCGGCGCCTGGCCCGCGCGCTTCTTACGGAGCACCAGGCCCGCAGCCATGCCGCGGAGGCACTGCTCCAGCAGCGCCTGGCATACGTCCGGAGCCTGCGTACCGCGCTCGCCAAGTACGGCGTCGAAGCGATCGACGCGACACCGGCCGGAGTGTGACCGGTGGAGCCGGCGCAGCTGGGCCGGGGGGTCAGACGGTGGCGCCCGCCGCGACCGGACGGACGCGGTCGCCGGGACCTGAGCTCGTCCCGACCGCGGAGACGAACAGCCGCCAGCCGTCGGAACAGTCGACCGTCAGACCGAACACCACAGCGGGGGGCTCGGGCCGAGTGCTGTAGCGGCTGACCCGCAGGACTCCCTCCGCCGCCCGGAGGATGGTCGCCTGGAGGGCGAGCTCGATGTCGGCGACCTTGACCGGGGACGTCGTGAGGTCCGGGAACTCCGCCTGGTCGGGTTCCTTGCGCTCGATCGTGGGAGCGACTCCCGATGCCCCGGTCACCATCCAGTGCACGCTGGCCCCGCCGGCCAGGGCCACAGTCAGCCCGTAGGGGCGCTGTGGCCACACCTCGGCAGAGGCGATGCCCTGCGCCTCGGGCAGGCGGGCGACCAGGAGTTGCTGCAGCTTGGTGGGGGTCATGGTGAAACCGTACCGGTGTGCGAGCCGGCGCTGATGATGCCGGGCCGAGCGGTCGGTTGCGTGCTCGGCCACCTGGCCCGACCCGGCCGCCGGTGCAGGTCGGCGGCCGGTGAGGCTGCACCCTTTGCGTCTCCGGCGTGCGGCTGGACGGGTGTTTTTGGCGGCCCTACAGAACCGGGCCGCAACGCCTTACCATCGGTCCATGACCGTTGAGTTGACAGCCCGTCTTGACGACCGACTGGTCGACCACCTCCGAGGCGAGGCCGCCCGTGCGGGCGTGGACCTCGACACCCACCTGTCCCGGGTTGTCACGGCCGATTACCTCGCGGCCCACGGCACCCGCGAGGCTCAGATCGCCCGGGCCGCCGCCCTGACCGCAGCCGCCGTCCAGGCATGGGACCGGGACGGCCGGCCCGAAGAGGGCGGCTCCGACTTCGAGGACGTCTTCGGCCAGTGACCGATCAGCCCTACCGTGCCCGGCTCTCCGGCGAAGCCACCGCTCTGGTCCGCAGCGTCCTGACCGGCCATCAACGTAAGCAGCTCCAAAGCGCCTTGGAGCTGGCGATGGAGGATCCCTGGTCCTGGCCGGCGAGCGACCGTGAAGACCTGGATGACTCGATCCGGCAGATCGTCCTGCCCGACCTGATCGCCCACTACGTAATCCTCCCGGACCCGCCCGTCCCGCACCTGTGGGTCATCACCCTCACCGTCCTGTAGAACCTGGGCCCCAGCGGAGCAACTGCCAATCGTGCCTGCCACGCCAGGGCTGGTGCCCGAGCCGGAAACGCGGCGTCCGGCTCGAACCCGCCACCGGGGGGCGGGCTGGCACGCTCAGCGCGGCTCGATCACCGACGCCGTGACGACGGTGCAGTCCCCCCAAGAGAACCCAGTCGTGCGCGACGTGGTCGGGCTCCCGCTCCTGCGGGAACTGGAGGGAGCCGATCACCTTGGCGACCACCGCCGGCCACTTCAGCCGTCCCGCGTAGCTCTGCGGTCCAGGTGTTCCTGGGCTATGCGCCTGGCGTACTCGCGGTCGATCATGCCCGGCAGCATGCCGCGTTCCTTCGTGTGTGGCCAGTGATATTCGCGTCGGGTCACTTTGGTCATGAGGGCGGTCCCGCGAGGATGGGCATGCCGAGGTCGGTGACGCAGCGGCCGTCGCTGCGCGCGCGCGTCTCCCCCACGGCATGCGACGACTTGCTGGCAGCTCGTCGTATCCGCACTCGACCTGGGCAGGGATTGGTGCTCGTCACGGTGGCCGACCACGTCAACAGCTTTCGAGCGCTGCCTTGTGCGAGGCCCGACGGAAAGGCGCCGTCGCCGGACCGCTCAGGAACCAGCCGGCCAACAGCACGATAGGGGTCCCGAGAACCGCCGCGCCAAGCCAGGGGCCGCCATCTCCGACGACCGCCAACGTCAGCGTCTCAGCAAGGAACATGCCAGCTGCCGCAGCACCGGCGAGCATGCTCCGGTGCGCGTCGCGATCCCAGACCGTCGGCGGTGACAGAGCCAACGCAGTCCCCATGGCCGCACCTGGCAGCAACCCTGCAGCCGCTCCCAGAATGACGAGTGCCACGGCAGGCCCTAGCAAGGAGGCGCCAGCCCCTGACACCACGAAGGCAGCAACCAAAAGGGCCGGAACGGCGCCCGCCAACCCACCCAGCGCGACTCCAAGCGCCACAACTCTTGACCGTACTCCCACGCCTCCCCCTCATCTGAGAGCGAACCTACCTTGGCACCTTTCGGCGGCGTACGGAGGGGAACCAGCCCCCAGGCTCCCGGGGGGCGTAGGGCGGGCCGTGGCGCTCTGGCAGGCTGAGGGTGTGGATGACTTCGTTGGTACCCAGGAGCCGCGTCGCCGTTTGAAGGATCCGGCGGCGGCGGTCGCGGCGTTGGAGCGTGCCGTGCCAGGGCTCGCTGCGCTACGGCTTCCCGCACCGCTCAATCCGGCGCGATAGGTGACCTCGCCCCCTCCCCCGCCGCCTCACCCCGGGCCGGCCGCAACGAGGGCGTCGGTGCGTCCGGCCCGGCCGCCGTACCCGCAGCGCTCCCTCGCACCGCCGAGGAGAAGCGACGCTGGGGAGTCACCCAAATTTGGGTGACTCCCCAGCAGTCCGAGTCATCGTGGGTCACCTATTGGGCGCACGAGGATCGCTGGTCTCAGTACGAGCGGCAGGGGCTCCCCGACGACAGCCGGCTGATGCTGCCCAAGGCCGCCGCACTGCTGGACCTGGTCATGCCGCCGGTCGGCGACTACGACCTGCCGCCGGAGTGGGCGCAGGAGCTGTGGCTGGGCGGCTGGTACCCGCGCGACGTGACGGCCGAGTATTCCTTCGGCCCCCCGGTGGGCGAGCCTAGGGTCTGGTGGCGCCTCGAGGACCTGGACGACGCGCGGGCCCTCGCCCGGCACCTCCCGGCGTGCTGGAAGCACCGGGGCTGGCCTCTGGACCGGACCAGCCAGCACCTGGACTACGGACCGCCGGCCCGCCACCTCGCCCTCCTGGCCGACGAGCAGATCCCCGCCCGGGTGGCGGCGGCGCACCGGGAACTGGGCAAGGCCCTGGACCTCGACACGGTCCGGGCATCAGCCAGCCCGGTCATCCCGGACGATGCCACCCGGGTCCGCCTGACCAGGGCCAACGGGCGCCCGTACTACGCGCTCAACGCGCAGTCAGCTCGGGCCCAGCTGGCGACGCAGAACCCGCACGCGGCCCACACCCTGATCCACGAGGTGCAGTCCGACCGCGTCCCAGGCCTGACGCCGCTGCACGTCGACCCGGCACGCCACCTCGTGGTCTGGTCGGACGGCGTGGTCGTCACGCCGGCCGAGGTGTACCAGCCCGACGCCTCGCACATCGGCGGCGAGTGGGCCCGCGAGTACCAGCGGCTCTCGGAGACCGCCGAACTGGTCATGCAGTGCACCCGTGCCTCGAACGGGACGCAGCTCCAGCAGGAGCGGCCGTGGGAGAACTGGCTGGACGCGGTCGCCCTGGCCGTCGACACCCCGTCGAAGGCCTCGGACCGGGCCCACGGAGCCGAGCGCACGGTCACCCTGACTAGGTATGTGATCACCCTCCCCGACGGGCACGACGCCCAGCTGTGGAAGGTGGAAGTCCGCACCGTCGCACCCAACCAGGTCGACCCGACAGTGCACTTCACCCTGCACACATCCCGCGACGATGCCCAGACCGCGTTCGCGGTAGCGGACGACGGCCTGCCGCCCGTGATGACCCTCGCCGAGCTCGCTGAGTACCTCGGGGTGAGGAAGGACGCGCTGCGCCAGGCGCTGT
Organism: Kitasatospora sp. NPDC058965; assembly: GCF_042741245.1. Taxonomy (NCBI): domain Bacteria; kingdom Bacillati; phylum Actinomycetota; class Actinomycetes; order Kitasatosporales; family Streptomycetaceae; genus Kitasatospora; species Kitasatospora sp. NPDC058965. The sequence continues at coordinate 19,413 of NZ_JBHYKG010000002.1, read as the reverse complement.
ACCGGGAACGCCGGAAGAGCCACGGCGGGTGGACGATCAACCAGGTCATGTCGGCGCAGGCGGAACCGGGCTGGGTCGGCACGGCCGGACCGCTGAGGGGGCCGAATCAACCGGACACCTCCACGCTGGCGCACCTGCACGACCCCAGGCCCACCGCAATCTGGTGGCACGGCCGCCCCGGGCACGGACCGGGGCGGGGACGTACCGCCTGACGAGCGCGCCGCCCGTGGCGCGCTCCCCTCAGGGCGCCGCACCCGGGGCCCGGGACCCATCGCGACAGCGGCCCCCAGTCTTCCCCAGCTGCCGTCAGCCCGCTGACCAGTCCGTGCCCTACCACGGCGCGGGCTCCCCAATTGGGGAGCCCGGGGGAACTCCCCAATTGGGGAGTCGACCGACCCGCAAGCGTCTCGATCCATGTCTGCTATGGGAGGATGCGAGCCAGCCGCACCAGGTATGGGGGTGCGGTTCCACCCGTCAGGAGGCCGTTGCCGGTGCTGAACACCGACGTGCAGGACATCGAACCGCACGAGAACGCCGAGATCGTCGTGACCGGTAAGGGCGGCGTCGGGAAGTCCACGGTGGCGGCGCACCTCGCCGGGCGCTCGGCAGCAGAAGGCGTTCCGACACTGCTGGTCTGCATCACGGGCCAGGAGGACGACGACTTCGGCATCACCAAGAACGGGCGCGGGGAACACCCGGAGGGTGAGTCCGTTCTGGATGGAGAGGGCCTGTACCGGGCGGTCCACGATCGCGGCCCGCTGCGCCCGATCCGTGGTGTCCGCCCCAACCTCGATGTGGTCCCTGGAGGCAATGCTGTCGGCCGCGTTCAGCAGCTCCTCACCCTGCGGCAGATGGAGGAGGGGCTCGGTGTCTACCAGTCCCTCGCCTACAGCCTGTCCCTGATCGGCCATCGCTATGGACGGATCATCCTCGATGGCGCGCCCGAGAACGATGCCCTGGAGCAGCTTGCTCTCGGCGCCGCCCGCCGCCTCTGGATCCCGACGCGATCCGACGAGTCGTCAATACTGGGCATCAAGCGCATCGCAAAGAACTTCCACATCGTCCGCAAGCGGGGGATCAACTCCCGCCTGGAGCTGGGTGGGGCCTTCCTCTACGGTTCCAACCCGAGTGCCACCAGCATTCACGCGATGGTGCGTGAAGAGGTCCTGGAGATTCTCGGTCCGAACGCTCGGATGCTGAGCACCGTTGTCGGATACCGGGAGAAGCCGGCCATGTTGGCCCGCAAGCGTGGGCTGCTGTTCGGCGAGCTTGCCGAGCTGTTGCCGACCAGCCCCAAGAGCTACGACGTCGCAGCCGGCCGGGCGAAGGATTCGGACGTGATCCCGGAGGCGAGCGTGAAGCTTGCGGGCGACATGATGGCTCTGACCACAGAGATTTTTGAAGCGATCACGAAGGCACAGGACTGATTGATGGGCGCATTCGACGACGATCAGGGCGACGGCAATGAGCCCTCCACCGGGCTGCTGCCGGACGTGGTGCTGCCGAACCAGACGGCCAGGCAGGTGGTGGTCAAGCCACTGCCGGGCACCGCGATCGATCTGATCCCTGCGCCGTATAAGCCGCTCGGCACGGGTGCGCTGAGCGCCAAGGAGGAAGCCGACCTGGAAGCCTGCGAAGCGGGAATCCAGAACCTCCAGAACGCCTTCTGGATCGCCGGCAAGTCGCTGGACACCATCAAGGAGGCCGAGCTCCACCGCGAGAAGCACTCCAACTTCGCGGACTACGTCCAGGACCGGTGGGACATCTCCGAGTCCCAGGCCCACCGGCTGGTCGACGCCTGGCGCTTGGGGGAACGGATTGCCAAGCTCGGCCTCAAGCCGCGCGAGTCGCAGGTGCGTGAGATCGTCCCGGTCTCCAAGACCAAGGGGATGGAGACTGCTGTCGCCCTCTACGACGCGGCCTCCCAGGAGTACGGAAGGGTGACCGCCAAGATCCTCAAAGACTTGGTCGAGGCGCTGCCCGACGGCCCGCTTCCCTCCCCTCAGGTGGGCAAGTTCGTCCGCGAGGTGAAGACCCGGCAGGACGTTCAGCCCGAGGTGCACGTGATCACCGCACGCGCGGCCGACTCCCCAATTGGGGAGTCGGCCAGCCGAGCCACGGAGCCTGCGCCGGACACCGCAGATGCCTCCGCAAGGACTGGCGGCACCGCCACCGCGACCCAGGGGCAGGCTCGCCCAGTCGCCGACGCGACCGCCGACTCGGCCACGGGCCGCGGGGCCTATGCCCCAGGACGCGATGCCGAAGGCACCGCCTCCTCGGTGAACACGGGCCTCGTGCTCATCCTCGACCTCCTCAAGAACGCCGAGGGCGAACTGGTCCGCATCCAGCCGCGGCTCCTGGAGGCCGACCCGAGCGAGACAGGGGGGCTGCTCGCCGAGATCGAAGGCCGCGCGACCCTCATCGCCCAAGCCGCTCAGCAGTTGAACATCTGACCGACCCACGCCGAAGGCCCGAATACTCTCGGGCCTTCGGCGTCCGGGCGGCCAACGGCCTTCGGCCCTGCCGATCCCCTACCTGCCGAAGCCCCAGGCGCTACCACCCTTCCCCCGACGGATCGCTGATCACCTGGCTCACCGTCGGCCCCTGAGCCAGTCCCGTCGCCAGCACGACGGCCCAACCCTGACGCCCGACTGGGCGGGCCCCTGCCGCTGACGGCCGGGAGCAGCACGCCGCATGCGTAGTCGAGTGATGGCACTAGGTATCCAAATGGCCCGCCCGGGCGGCTCCACACACCGCCAGGCGGGTATGTCCGTGCACCTCGTCCGCGACGCATGAAAAAGTGTCCCCTTGAGCACCAGAGCAAGAGGGGGAGTGTCGTGGCGCGACCGGTCCTGACCAGGATCCACTGGGCGTTGATCTCGATCGTGGCGGTGGGCGCCACGATCGTTGCCCTGATCGGCCTCGCCGGCTCCTACATGGCGGTCCGCCACGTTGCCGCCGGCGTGGGGATGGGCCGCTTCTCCTACGCCTTCCCGATCGGCGTGGACGCAGGCATCCTCGTGATCCTCGGCCTGGACCTCGTCCTCACCTGGCTGCGCATCCCTTTCCCGCTGCTGCGCCCCACCGCGTGGGGCCTGACGGTGGCGACCATCGCCTTCAACGCCGCGGCATCCTGGCCCGACCCCTTGGGGACCGGGATGCACGCGGTCATCCCGATCCTCTTCATCATCATCAGCGAAGCCACCAGGCACGCGATCGCCCAGCTCGCGCGACTGAGCTCCGACAAGACGATCGAGAAAATCCGGCTGATGCGCTGGCTGCTCGCCCCCCGGCAGACCTGGGCGATGTGGCGACGGATGCAGCTGTGGGAGATCCGCAGCGTGGACGAGGCGGTGCTGCTGGAGCAGGCCCGGCTCGCCTACCTCACTTTGCTGACGGACGCCCCGGTCGGCCCGAAGGGCAAGCTGCCGGCCGCAGCGCACCTGCCGCTGAAGCTGGCGGAGCTCGGCGTGCCGATCGAGGTGACCTACGCGGACGGCCTCGCCGCCGCCGGCGTCGCCAGCCGCCCGCTCGACCGGATCTTCGCCGCACGCGAGAAGGCTGCTGGCGGCCGGCCGCACCAGCAGGCGGAGATGCCTGCGGGCACGGCCCAGCACCTGCCGACGGTTGCTGCTCCGCGCAAGGAGCTGGCTCCCGCGGAGGACGAGATAGCGCCTGCTGCGATCGGCGAACCGGTGGAGCTGATGCGGGCTCAGCCCGAGGGCGAGGACGTTGCGGGGGCGCCGCACGGGCGGCCGGCCGCTTTGCGGGAGACGGCCCTCCAGTCGTATGCGGGTGCGGGACCGAGCGACCCGGCCTTTGCGGGTGTGGGCGGCAACGTCCCGCAAGGCCAGGTCCCCCCGCAAGCTGATCTTGTGTCTTCGCAGGTCAGCACCCTTGCGGAGGGCTTTGCGGGTGCGGCCACTGAGCCGGTGACTGCGGTGCGGGCCGAGCAGCGGCCGGGCCTTGCGGTTGCGGCCGGGCGGTCGGACGCCCTGGACTCCCGCACCTTGCTTGCGGGTGCGGGCGGCGCCGGCGAGCTGGTGCAGGAGGCCGCAGCGGTGCTTGCGGAGACCACCCGCCCCGAGATGCAGGCTGGCGCCCCGCCCGAGGCCGACCAGCCGACCAGCGACGTCGCGGACCAAGCGCTGGCTGCGGGCATCCCCCCGGTGTGGACCAACGGCTTCGCCGCGTGGGTCGCCGAGCACGGACGCTACCCCGAGCGGGAGGAACTCGCCCAGCACCTCTACCAGCCTCCCTTCAACCTCCGGGCCCGGGGCAAGAACGAGCCGGTGAGCCTGCGCAGTGTCGAGCGGTACTACAACGACTTGAAGGCCCTCTTCCCGCTCCAGGAGCAGGACCAGGAGCAGCTGCAGCTGGAGAGCGCCAGCGTCTGACACGCACTCAGCGGCGGCGGTCCGGCACCCTCGGGGTGCCGGACCGCCGCCGCTTCTCCCCCCGTCAGCGGCCGGCCACCTCGCTGCACCACCGCGCCAGATCCCTGCAGGCCGCACCGGACAGCGCAGGCACGAGCGCGGCGTCGGCCACGACCGTGAACCCCGCCAGCGGCACGAACCCGGCAGAGGGCTGCGATGCCATCATGGCGACCGCGAGGACCAGGCGCGCAGGGTCGACAACCTCGGCAGGCACTGCGGGCGCCCGGTCCAGGTGTCGGTCACGCTGCTCCACCAGTGCCGCGCTCGCTCGGCGCGGCTGAGCGCAGCATCGCGGATCGCCCGGCTGCCGGCTGGGTCTACGGGCGAACAGGTGGGCGCTGGCAGGGCCAGCGGGTCGCTGGTTCCGTCCGCTGCTACTGCGCAGGTGGCCGAACGTAGGCGTCGGTCGTTTCGGTGTCGATGCGGTCCCGAGCCTGGAGAACCAGGGCCCACAGCCCGTCCGCAGGGATCAGGGCTGCATCGGCTGTCTCGGTCGCTCCGCCCTGGCGCATCCGGCCCGGGGAGACGAAGGGCGGGATACCCAGACCGATGCGCATCTGCCGCAGCACAGCCTGCTCCACGTCGTAGGCGTCGGCCCCGGTGGCGAAGTACTCGGTGTGGGTGGTGTTCCAGCCGCCGCGGCGGTGGTCGGCCAGCCGGGTCGTGCCGATGTTGGTGATGCCGACCTTGACCGCGTTGAGCTCTGGGTGGTGCAGGACGTAGACGAGGGCGGGCAGTCCGTGGCTGGCACCGAAGGGGCGACAGCTGCGGCAGCCTCCCGCACCCTGAATCTTCTTGGTCACCACCAGCTCGCAGGACAGGCACTGCATGCGCCAACGGGCCTTAGTCCCGCCCGGGTAGGGCTCCAGCGGCCTGAAGCCCAGCGTGGTGATCCGTTCAACCGCTTCAGCGGCCTCGATCAGCGGGCTCCCCGAGCACTGCCGGCAGACCCCGCGCCCCACCCGGGCGAGGTGATGGATCGGGTACACCTCGCGGCCGCACGCGACGTGGCGGCAGCGCCAGCGCGCCAGCGTTCCAGGGCACGCCTCCAGCGGCTCCAGGCCGACTGCCCGCATCTCGGCCTCGGCCTGCACCGAGAAGTTGGCTCTCCGCGACGACCACTTCTTGATCTCCCCGCACGGCAGACACCCGACGCCTTTGCGGGCGCTCGAGTAGCGGGGCGAGCCGATCGCCCCGCACCGCAGGCACTGAGCACGCCAGGGCACCTGGCTACCGGGGTAGGGCTCCAACGGTTTGAAGCCGGCCGACCTCATGAACTCGGCGGCTTCCTCGTCGCTGAGCCGCACTGAGCCGTTGCACGCAGAGCAGCACACCTCGCCTGCCCGGATTTCGGAAAGCCGCGGGTAGCGGATCTGTCCGCACACCCCGTGGAGGGCCTTCCACCCGCGGTGGGCGCCGGGGTAGCTGGCAAGCGGTTCCCAATCGGCCGCCACCAGGTCGGCGATCGCGCGCTGTGCCTGCCCGGCCAGCAACCGGGCGCTCAGCGCCTCCTTCGAGCACGGCCCGCACCGGTCCTGGCCACGGTCCTGGACCTTCGCGAACGTCACCTCGACCTGGTTGCCGCACACTCCGCAGCGGCACGGCCACTGTTCCAGGGCCCCCGGGTAGGCAGTGGACGGTACCCACCCGTGCGCGCGCATCAGCGCCTCGGCCTTAAGCGCCATGCCAGCCTTCTGCCGTCTCCCCCGCTCGGCCGCAGCGCAGAACCGGCAGCCGCTGTACTCCTCCCCGCGAGCTGCGACCCCGGCCCGGACAGTGCTGAAGTGCGGGGCGACTTCGGCGCCGCAGGCCTTGCAGCGGCACCGCCATCCCCGCCTCGCTGCGCTGGCTGGCCGGGGCTCCAGCGGAATCAGCCCCGCAGCCAACATCACGGAGACGGCCGTCACCTCGTCCACCTGTCGGGGCACCCGAACCACCACCGTTCCCGGAGCGCGAAAGCACGAAGGCCCAGCCTGCCGGGAGGGACCGACAGTCCGGGCCGGATCGGGGAATCCCCCCGGGGCGGCTGGCCTGGTGATCAACCTGCGGCGGCGCTCACCACCAGCGCCCCGAGGACCAGGCCGGGGCCGAGCGCCACCTCGCGGTTCCCGGTCAGCAGGAGCCTGGCCCCGCCCATCGCGAACCCGATAGCGAACTGCGCCACGAGGCCCCAGTACAGAGTGGCTCCACTCTGCGATGCCAGGACGGCGGCCAGGCTCGGAGCCAGGAGGACGTCGCCCATGCCGAGCATGCCCAGACGTTCCATCAGCCACAGCACACCGCCGACCACTGCCGCGCCGAGGCAGGGAAGAACCAGCTCCGGCCACCCCGAGCCGGTGACGGCCAGCGCCCCGAGGTAGACGACGACCCCCGCGGCGGACAGGCCGGTGAGCAGGTGCGGCAGCCGCTGCTCCTTCAGGTCGATGAGCACCATCGCTGCGCCGAGCACCGCGAGCCACAGCTGCACCGCCAGCAGCCACCCGCTGGACCCTGCGGCGACGAACCCGGCCACGGCAGCAGCGGTCAGAAGCTCGGGCACCCAAGCCGCCGGCCCGATCGGCCCCCCGGCCGATCCGCCGATCACGATCCCCGCTGCGGCCGGCGCCGTCGCTGACACGAGGGCGTCGGTGCTGCACGTGCGGCACCGACGGCGCAGCACCAGGTCTGCATAGGCGCCCGCACCGGCACCGAGCACCGGGGAACCGCAGTGTGGGCAAGTGCGCCGCCATCCCTCGTAGACGGTGAAGGCGAACACAACGGGGCGCACGACGAACACCCCGGCCGCGAGCCCCAGGGCTGCGGCAAGGGCCAGGACGACAGGGGAGTAGGACACGGGACCTCTTCGATCTGCAGAAGCAACAGAGCCCGGCCGGTGCTCACCGGCCGGGCCCGCGGGTGGTGAGGGGCGCTCAGCGCATCCGGGCGGCGGGCTTGGCGGTGAGGCGGGCGATTAGCTGCTCCGTCTCGTCCTGGAGCATCCCGTCCCACCCCATGTCGACAGTCATCTGCCGGACCTGGTCGATGACCTCGCGCACCCCTGCCGGGTTGCCCGCCCGGTGCTCGATGCGCATCCAGCTCCGGTAGAGCAGCTCGGCGGCCGGCTCGACGTCCAGTCCAACGGTTACCGCCCGCCGGGCCGCGTCGATGTCGAGCACCTCGTCCTGGATGCGCAGCGTGGCCACCGCGTGGGCGACGTCCACGATCTGACCGACGAACGTCTGCACCAGCGGCGCCGCCCAGGTGTGGGCGCCGGCCCCGCCGAACGGGCGGCCGCGCACGAGACCGAGCGAGGCCTCCAGATCGAGGACCCCGGTCGCGCCGTGCGGGAGCCCGCGGGTCGCCAGGTAGTTGAAGGCGGCGTAGTCGCACGTCACCTCATGGCTCAGGGTGTACTGCTCGACGCCCTTCGGCTTGGGCCGCAGGTACGGCTCCCCAGCGGCGTCGGTCCCCAGCCGGCGCCGAAGGCGGGACATGTGGGTGTCCATCGTTGACTGGGTCCACGGCGACACCGGGTCCATGTTGTTGGCGATCGCCCCGTAGCTGCGGTCCGACTTGAACAGCAGCAGTGCCGCCAACAGCACCAGCTTCGGCTGGATCGGCGCGTCGCCGATCCCGGTGATACGCAGCGGGCCCAGTACCTGGACCTGCGGAGCGGACCCGTCGGCCGGTGCGGGCGCATCGCCTTCGCGGACCACGCTCACCCGCGGCGAGGCCTTGGGGAGACGGGCCGCGGCGGGCGCGTCCGGCGCTTCGTCCGAAGCGCCGCAGCCGGCGCCCGCCGCGGCGGCGGCCTGTGCCGGCAGGGCGTCCTCGACTGCCTCGGTGGCGGTCGGCTCGGTGGCCTTCGACGGTGCGGGCCCGACGGGGTCCTGGACCGTACCCGCGGCAGCGGGCACGCTCTTCTCCTGCATCTCCAACTCCGTCTCCTCCAGCTTGTCGGCGTCCACCGGCTGCGCCTTGGTGGGTGCGGCCAGCAGGGACAGGTGGCTGCGGGCAGCGGCGCCCTTCTGGACGGTGGAGGGGCCGAACACCTTGCGGTCGGGGTCGGGGACCTCTGCCCACGCACCTTCGGCCGGGGTGGCCGGCTGGGCGGCGATGGTCATGCCGGCGGTCAGCTGCCGGTACACCTCGTCCGTGACGCGCTGGAGCACGACCTGGGCGTCGAGCGACTCAAGCGACTGAAGTTCCGTCACCTGGTTCGCGTCGAGCACCTCGGCGTCCGGGAACAGCTCAGTCGCCCGGCCGGCCGCGGGCAGTACCGCCGCGACCCGGACCCCGGTGGGTACCTTGCCCATGACGTCGGCGAACTCGTACAGCTCCTCGGGCGAGGGCACCGTGGAGCACACCACCATCCACGGCTGCGGCTCCTCGCCGCCCTCGTGCACGGCCTGGTGCACCTCCACTATCACCCGGGCCAGGTCGGCGGTCGCGGTGGCCAGGCGCGGGGCGAACATGGTGCGGCACTGGGGGAGGAGCTGTTGCAGCTCCAGCCCGAAGCCCGCGGTGGTGATCTCGATGTGGTCGGCCCACAGCGCGGTGCCGGCCTCCATCGCGATCCCGCGCGCGACCTCGCGCACGTTCTGCTCGTCGCCGTCCAGGAGCAGCACCCGGGCATGGTGCAGGTCCGCCAGCAGCAGCGTGCCGTCCTCAGCGGTGCCGACGGTGGCCAGGCCCGGGTAGGGGGCGGGCACCGCCCGGGCATCGTCGGCACTGAGCAGGACGGCCCGGTCTCCGCGCAGACCCCACCATCCGCCGGGCCGGTCGGTGAACGGAGCCAGCGCCTCCGCGTCCGAGTCCTCGACCAGGATCTCCACCCGGTCCTGCTGGACGCGGGCGCCGATGATCTGGGGCAGGTGCTGCGGGTGCTGGTGGGCCAGGGTGCGCAGGGCGCGGTCCAGCAGGTCGACCAGCACGGGGGATGCGGTGCGGTCGAGGACCATCTCCGCCTGGCTGGTCTCCTGCGGCATGGCGATCTGCTCGCCGGGCCGCCGCTCACGCTGCTGGGCCCGGCGGCGGGCGGCGAGGACGGCCAGGGCGCCGGCACCCAGGAGCGCGGCGATCCCGCCGACGCCCTGCTGGACGGAGATCGGCGACTGGGAGGAGTCGCTGCTGGCGGGCTCGGTGGCCTCCGGAGCCTGCGGTGCGGCGGCGGCGGGCGCGGACGGGGCAGCGGGCGCGGGTGCGGTGGCTGCCGGGGCGGTGGTCGGTGCCGACTGGCTCGGAGCGGGCGAGGGCGTGCTCGGCGGCGCCGCCGCCGGGCTACTGGGCTTGGGGGCAGCATCTGCCGGCGCGGGTTGCGGGGTCGGCGTGGAAGCCGGGGCCGGCGCCGGTGTGGTGGCGGGTGGTGCCGGCGTCGCCGCGGCGGGGGCCGGGATCACGATGATGTCCCCGGGGAAGAGTTCGTCCGGGTTGGCCAGGTGCCGCCCGCCCGGCTGGACGACGTCCTTCGAAGCGTCCAGCAGCCGCGGGTAGGCGTCGGCGCTGCCCAACTCCTCCTCGGCGATCTTGGAGAGGGTGTCCCCCTCCTGCACGGTGACGGTGTGCCGGCTGCCGTCGACCACTGCACCGGGAAGGCCAGTGGCGTCGGCGGGCATCACCAACGTCCAGCCCGCGCGCACCAGCCCAGCCTCGGTCATCCGGCCGCCGTCGGGCTGGACGCGATTCTTGTTGAGCTCGAAGATCTCCTTGTACCGCTTGCCGTTGCCGAGATGGCGCTCGGCGATGTCCCACAGGGTTTCGTGGTGCGAGCTGGTCGAGGCCTGCACGGTATAGACCGGGCCCGAAGCGGTCGTGGTCGCCGCCGCGCTGGCGGCGGATGCCTGCGGAGCGGCCGAGGGGACGGCGGCGGCGACGGCGGCGACCCGGGCCTGGGCGGGGATCGGTGCGGCGCTGGCGGCCTGGCTGACCGTCAGTGCCCCGGCGCCGACGAGAAGCATGGTGGTGACCAGCTTGCGGGCCAGCGCCTGGCTGGTGCCGGTGGCCGGGAGGCGGATGTCGATGTCGATGCCCGACACCGCGGCCCGCAGCTCCACGGCCACGCAGAACGCGAACTGCGCCCACAGGATCCAGACGATGACTGACAGGATGTCGATCATCGTGTCGACGCCCACCGCCTGGGTGAGCATCGACATGTCCGGCATGGTCCTGGGCAGCGGCCACCCGACGAGACGCACCAGGCCGTAGGGGATGCCGGCCAGGATGGCGGCGAGCAGCACCCCAGCGAGCAACGCCCGCAGCACGTCCCCGAGGGTGCGCGAGCGCGCGCCGGTGGGCGCCTTGATCCGTGTGTTAGCCATCGGCCTTCCTTGATCGGTCCTGCTGTCTGGCCCGTCTTACCTGACGATCGTCTGGATCTCCCGGACGGTCACGTCCTGCGGGACGCCGCCGGTGATCCCGTCCGGCAGCGGGTTAGCCGGCTGTGCGTACGGATTGGTGGACGGAGTCCAGGTCACCCGCCAGGTCACCGCCGCGGTCAGCGGGTACGTACCGCCCCGGCTGGAACGCCGGTAGTCGATGTTGCAGGAGGATCCCGAGGAGTCGACCTGGTATCCGCTGCTGGTCTTGGCGAACTGGTAGGTGCAGCTGGACGGGTCGGCGTCGTTGGTCCCAGCGTCGACGCGCAGACTGACCGGCACCGCGAGCGTGGACGCCGCGATGCTCAGCCCCTCGAAGTTCAAGGCCGCTGTGACGGTCACCGGTTGCAGCGGCGAGTTGAATGTGACGTAGGTCGGGAGATTGACCGTCTGCGAGCCTGCGTCGGGCGACAGCTTCACGGCCGGCGGCGGCAGCTTGGTCGAGGCGTACGCCAACTTCGACAGCATCTCGGGGGTCACCGCGACCATCCCCGGCGGCGGGCTGTTCTTCGGCACCCAGACGATGCCCGGCGGCTGCTCGCAGGTCGCGCTGTTGTTGGGCAGGTCCCAGGCCTTCTTCGACTTCACCATCGCCCACCACAGCCCTTCCTGGCCGCGGTGGAAGTCCTGATCGGCCTTCAGCTTGTCGTACTGCGCCTTCGCCTCCTCACCCATCCCGCCGGTCAAGGAGGCCAGCAGCTGCTGGAACGCGGTGTCGAACTCGTCGGGCGTGTAGGCCGGCTCGTACCAGCACGGGGGAGGCGTCCAGTCGCTGCCGACCGACATCAGGTGCTGCGCACCGGCGGCGGAGCCGGTGTCACTGGAGGTGATGGTGACGTGGGATTCGATGCTGTTCGGGGTGGAGGAGCCGTTGCCGTTGCCCTGGCCCGCGTAGGCGGGGCCGCTCGCGCACACCAGCAGGACACCGGTGGCGAGGGCGGCGACAGCGCGGCGATCGGGCGTCATGGCTTGCACTCCTTGGCTCCGTGGGTCCAGTCCGCGGCGCTGACCTGCCAGTCTCCAGCGGCGTTGTGCTGGAGTGTCAGGGTCCACGCCACGTAGTCGTCGTCGCTGGGCGAGCCGGTGGCGACCGCGCCCGTGGTCAGGTCCTTGGGGAACGAGGCGCTCTGGTCCTCGCACAGCCTCGCGGAGGCGCTGGTCGGGTCCTTGAGCACCAGATTCGGCTTCAGGAAGTGGCTGGTGCCGGTGATCCGGTGGCCCGCGGCCTTGTAGTCGGTGATGCTCTTGGTGACCGCGCCGGCCGCCAGGCCGTACCAGTACCGGGCCAGGGCCGGCTTGTCGGTCGCCGCGGTGGCCAGGCCCTCCTCGTACGCGGTCATCGCGTACCCGAGGTCGCGCAGAGCGGCGCCCTTGGCCGGGTCGGCATCGGTGAACCCGTCGAGCTTCACGCTCACGTCCGCCGGGAACGCGAAGGTCGGCGCCGTCGCACCGGGCGACGTGCTCGGCGCTGCCGAGGGCGAGGAGGAGGTGGAGGTGGGCGCCGCGGTCTGGGCGCCGGTGATGTCGCCGGAAGCCTTCGAGCCGCTGGAGGAGCAGCCGGCCAGGACGGCGACGAGCAACGCGGCCGCCGCCGCGCCCGAGACGGTGCGCAGCGGCCGGTGGTGCGTGCGGGTGGTGGTCATCGTGTGGTCTCCCGTCCCCTTGTGGACCTGGTGGTCAGGGGTCATTGTTCCTGCACTGCTTGTGCGGTGGCGTCGCCCCACACCGTCGGGTGGCCGTCGCCTAGGTGCATCAGCAAGGGGTGGTAGGTCAGGCGGACCCGGACGCTGACGGTGTTCCCGGCTGCCGAGGTGCAGGTGGAGGCGTCGGCGTCGGCGCTGGTGAATCCGGACTGGAGGACGAAAGCCTGAACGTTGGCGGTGCAGTTCGCGGTGTCGACGACGACGCCGCCTCCGGCGCGCAGGGCGTCGGGGCTGATGTGGTTGGCCGCGTAGCGAGCCGCCTGCTCGGCGACGTCGGCGGCGCGTTCGCGCTGGTGGATCAGACGTCCGGTGTCGATGAAGAAGCCGCTCACGATCAGGGTCAGGATCGCAGCGAAGATCACCACGACAGCCCCCGATCCGCGGTCAGCGCGGCGGGCCCGGCGGCGGGTTGTGGTCGTCATGGCGCCACCCGGCGGTAGGTGTCGAGCGGCGCGGTGGACGTTCCGCTGACCTGCCTGGTCCAGCCGATCCCCAACGAGCGCAGGCCCGGGACGTCGCAGGACAGGGTGATGGTGAACATGCCGCCCGGCACGAAGTTGCCGCTGGGGGTGACGGTGACACCGCCCGCGCAGGTGCCGCCGATGTTGGCGTTGGCGGTGTCGCGGGCGGCTGCCACGGCGGAGCTCCAGTCCCGTTGCAGCGCGCCGGCCCGGGCGGCGTCCCGGGCGGTGCCGTCCAGAGTGGACTGGGCCTGGCTGATCTGGCCGAGCCCGACCAGCACCAGGATGAACAGCATCAGCAGCGGCGCGGCGATGACGACTTCGACGGCACTGAACCCGGCGTCTGGTCGGCGGCGCCTGACGGTGTCAGCCGGCATCGGGGATGAACCTCTCGATCGGGCCCACGGAGCGCGAGGTGACGTGCAGGTGGATCCAGGGCACCACGGAGACCACGTCGGCCGTCACGACGACCCCGACGTTCTCCCCCTGGGCGTAGGGCGTGATGGACGGGTTGCCCACCAGCGCGGGCCCCAGCTGCTGGATTCGCCCCGTGGTGGTGGTGCGCGCCGCGTCCGTCCAGCCCTGCGGGTCCGCGTCCGCGGTGGCACGGGCCTTGCGGGCTCCGGCCTGGGCGGCGGCCTCGGTGACCTGCTTGGCGAAGAAGTACATGCCGAACTGGACCAGGGTGAAGATGATGCCCGCCATCAGCGGCGCGAGCACGAGGGCCTGTACGGCCATGGATCCCCGGTCGCCCCGGCCACGGGCCCGGCGCGGGCCCGGTCGGTGCCGCATGAGTGGTTCCCCCTTCATCGCCCTGGTCCAGTTCAGCGGAGTGCAGCCGGTGCTACTTGCAGCCGGTCCCGGTCCCGTTCTGGGTGGAGTCGGACGTGGTGATGCAGTTGCTGACGTTGGTGGTCTTGGTGGTGAAGGCGCCCTTCACGCCGGCCCCGACCAGCCCGACGATGATGATCGCCAGGAGCGTCAGGCCCAGGTACTCGACCGCGGACATGCCGGCGTCGCGACGTCGGCCCTGACGGGTGGCCTGCGCGGCACCCAGACGCTTGGTCAGCGGCTGGAACATGCGGGTCGGGCGCTCGGTCTGCGGCTCGATGACAGGTGCGGACATTGCGATTCCCCTCGGGTTGGAGCAGTAGCAGAGAACTGGTGAGTGGTGGTCAGAAGGCAGTGAGCAACTGCATCGCGGGGTACCCGAGGAACACCAGGAACCCGGCGACCAGTGGCATCTGGGCGACCAACATGGACTGGCCGTTGTTGCCGGCGGTGCTCTCCATGCGGGCGATGTCGCGCCTGCGCAGCGTCTCGGCGCGGGCCTTGAGGGACTGGCGGATTTTCGCGCCGTCCTCGGCGACCAGCGAGAGCGTGGACGTCAGGTCGACCAGGTCGGGCAGGCCGATGGCCTCACCCAGGCGCCCCGGCGCCTGCCACTGGGGGATGCCCTGGAGGCGGGCCTCCACCAGGGCGTGGCGAATCCTCACCATCGGCGCACTGTTGGAGGACTCCGCGGCGGCCTTCATCGCCTCCGGCAGTCCGGCGCCGCCCGCCAGGTTGAGGTGCACGAGCGTCATGTAGACGCTCACGGCCCGCTGGTACTGGGCGCGGACCTTGGTGGCTTCCGTGGCCAGCTCCGCGTCGGGCAGGAAGAAGCACCCGACAATCGCCACCAGGGTCAACCACACCGGGGTCAACGCGCTGTTGGCGAACCCGGTCTCCCACAGCACCAGGGAGATCAGTGGGCCAACCAGCAGGCCGGCCGCCGCGAAGAGCACCTTCTGCGCGAGGAAGACATCGACGGGCTTGTCCAGCAGCGCCAGGTTGGTGCGCTGGGAGTGCAGCGTCCAGCCCTGCTTGGCGTAGAACGCGGCCACCTTGGGCCCGATCCGGCCGACGAACCTCTCCTGGGCCCCGGCCGCGGTGATCGCGGCCGCCGGGGCAGGAGCGCCGCCCGCGCGCAGGGCGTCTATCCGCGCGACCGCCTGGGCCGGACTGACCCGGCTCGGCAGCAGCGCCCGCACCAGGAGGAACAGACCCAGGCCGAAAGCGCCTCCGACCGCCATCGTCGCGATCACCGGGACACCTCCGAACGAAGGAGCAGACGCTCCGGCGGCTTGAGGACGGACAGCTTCCGCAGCCACACCAGCGCCAGGGTGAAGAACAACACCACGACCGTCAGCACCCCCTGGCCCTGCACACTGCGGTAGGGCTCGACGAACGTCGGGTTGAAGATGGCGGTGCCGAGGGGGATGGTCACGACGACCCACGTGACGATCTGTACGCTGCGCCGCGTGCCGGAGCGCTGGGCCAGGATGCGGCGGCGCATGTCGGCCTCGTCTCGGGCGGTCTGGGCGAGTTCGCTGAGGACGTCACGCAGACCCGGTCCGCGCTGCCTGGCGTTGTCCTTGAGCGCGATGATGATGACGTCCGCCGAGCCGTCGCCGAGGTCGTCGGCGAACTGGTCGAGCGCGGCCTGGAGCGGCGTTTTGGCCCGCAGCCGGTCGATCATCGTCAGCAGGTGCGGACGAAGAGCCGGGGCTGCAGCGCGGGAGCTGGCCTGGATGGCCTGCTCCAGACCGACAGCGCCGGCCAGCGTGTCGCGCAGGCTCTCCACCCACCCGGCCAGGCCCTCGATGTAGGCCAGGCCCTCCCGCTCGGCCTTGGCACCGCCGAACAGCTTGTCGCGGAACAGCACCACGAGGGCGACGGCGGCCGCGGCGACCACCCACTGAGTGGTGATCAGCACGAGCAGACCGGCGATCGCTGCCGCGCCACCTCGGCGCCGAGCGAAGTCGGCCAGCCGCTGCCCGGCGTTCGGGCCCGTCTTGGCGCGCCGGGGCCAGCCGACGAGCGAGGCGATCAGCAGCGCCACGCCGCCTCCGGCGACGAGGCCGGACAGCAGCGCCAGCAGGGTGTCGGGGGACAGGAGGATGTTGTTCACATCCACCCCCCGCTCGGCACGTAGCCGTGCAGTTCCAGATCCTTCAGGCAGCTGATCTGGGCGTCGGCCCGCAGCGTCCCGAAAGCGGCGTCGTAGGCGAACACCCGGGACGAGGATGCCTGTCCGACGTCGAAGCCGTTGACCTCGCGGATCTCGGTGACGCGGCGCAGCTCCTCGCCGGTCTGGTAGTCACGGACCTTGCTGATGAACACCACGAAGTTGATCGACTGGGCGACCAGCATGTGGCTCACCTCCATGGGCAACGGCTTCTCCGCGGCCGCCGCGTACAGGGCGATGCGGTTGAACACACCCTGAGCGGAGTCGGAGTGGATCGTCGACAGAGAGCCGTTGTTGCCCTGGGTCATGGCGCGCAGCATGTCGATGATCTCGTCGCCGAGCACCTCGCCCACGATCACACGGGACGGGTTCTGCCGCAGCGAACGGCGCACCAGACGGGAGAGGCTGATCTCGCCCTGGTTCTCGGAGTTGGGCTTGCGTGCCTCCCACACGACGATGTTGGGGTGCAGGTCCGGGAACGAGTCCAGGCCGAGCTCGCGCACGTCCTCGATCGTGATCAGGCGCTCGTACGCGGGGATCTCGTTCGCGATCGCGCGCAGCAGGGTCGTCTTCCCGGAGTCGGTCGCCCCGCAGATGATCAGGTTCTTCCTCGAAAGCACCGCTGCTCGCAGGAACTGCGCGCCTTCCTCGCTGATCGTGCCGTTCTCGACAAGGTAGTCCAGGAAGACCTTGCCCAGGCGAGGCTTGCGGATGCTCAGGCACGGGCGCTCGCCTGCGGACATGACGGCCGACAGCCGTTCGCCGCCGGGCAGGCGCAGGTCCAGCTCCCAGTTGACGCTGTCCCAAGCGCGGGAGCTCAGACCGGCGGTGGCGGCCAGCGTCTGTACCAGCTCGACCAGCTCGTCGTCGCTGGCGGTGACCGCCGGCACCTGCTTGACCTGACCACCGGGGTAGGTGATGAATACCCGGTCACCCTGGATGTCGATGTTCTCGATCTCCGGGTCCTCCAGCAGCGGCTGCAGGGGACCCGCCCCGTACAGCGCGGCGTGGACGGCCTCGGACAGCTCCGCCTCTTCGGCGGCCTCGGGCAGGGGCATCCCCCTGGCGGCCTCGGCCTGGAAGTGCGTGTTCAGTACGTCGTTGATCACCGAGCGGGCGTACTGCCGCTCGGTGTCCGGGTCCATCGGGAGCCGGCCGGCTTCCTCGTCGGCGCGGCGCCGCTGCGCCACCGCGACCCCGGCGTCGCGGCGCAGCTGGTGCACAAGTGCGTGGTCCATCAGATCTCCTAGACGGCGGCAGTTGCGCGGCCGGCGGTGCTGGCGTGCTGGCCGGAGCTCTCGCGCCCGAGTCCGTAGCGGCCGCCGATGTTGGTGACGACCAGTCGGGCAGAACGCAGCAGCTTGGACTTCGCCACCCGCCCGCCCTTTCGCCCGGCCAGCTGCGCGGCGCCGTCGGGGTCCTCCTCGATGCAGCCCAGCACCTCGGCTCCGACGCCGGCGCCCACCAGCAGCTGGCCCAGACCGGCGGCGGCCCGGTTCCACTCGCGCCTGGGTGCGACGAGCAGGATGCCGACCGGCGCCCCACCCGCACCCAGGCGGGCCACGACGGCGGCGGCCCGGTCGCGCACGGCCGCCAGATCCTCGGCATGGGTACGAGCCACCAGCAGCACCAGGGAAGCGCTGCTGAGCAGGTCCGCGTTGGACGACCTGGGGCCGATGCGCCCCACGTCCACGATGGCGTCGGTGTCGCCCATCGCCGCCAGCGCCCGGCCCAGGTTCAGCCACAGCCCCGACCACGCGGTGGCCTGCTCGGGACCTGACGGGCCCACCAGCACGTCCAGCCCGCCGTTGAGCTTCTGGGTGTGCTCCCACAACATGGGCACGGACATCGGGCGCCCGCCCCGTGTTGCGACCGCGAGCGACAGCAGGCCCTTCTCCGGGTTCAGCGCGGCGCCGTTGTCGCCCGCGTGACGGTAGACCAGATCGCCGCCGTTCTCGTCGGCCTCCACCAGCAGCGAGCCGCGCCCCCACACCGATGCCAGTCCCAGAGCGGCGGTGCTCGTACCCGGGGCGCCCTTGGCGGACCCCACCACGATCAATGCCATCTCGACGCCCCCTACTGCCCGTTGACGGGAAGCAGCACCAGAGCCACCTCGCCGTTCGCGGACGCCTGGGCGATCCCGCCCGCCTTGTCGGCAGGGACCAGGATGTTGAGGGTCATGGACGAGCTGGAGCCGTTGTCGTTCTGGAAAACCTGGCGGACCGTGGCACTGGGGGCGAGTTCCGTGCCGACGGGCGTCCCGCCGCTGGCACCGCCCGCAGCGGTGGTCTGGGCGGCGTTGCGGCCCACCCACATCACCCGGACGCGGTCACCCTCGCGCATCCCCGGCGGGAAGGTGCCCGCCTTCAGGGACAGCCCGACAACCGCCTGATCCGAGGCCACGCCGACCTTCTCGGTGAGCATCATGCCGGTCAGCAGGGTGCCCGCCGGGACCTCGGAGGCCGTGAAGTAGCGGCTCGTCAGGAGGCTGCGCTGCTCCCAGTGAACGAAGTTGACGGGGGTGTCCGCGGCGACCTTGATCTCTTCGATGTCCGCGGCGGTGATGTGCTGGCCGGGGGCCACCCGCTGGGTGACCTTCACGGCGGACACCCGCTGGCCGGCCTTCTGCTGGAGCACCGTGGCGCCCAGGCCGCCGGCGACCACCAGGAGGGCCGCCAGGACGGCGAGCCCGTAGCGCCGCTCCCGGACCACGACCGGCGTGCGCTCTGCGCCTGCGGGCGGCCGCGGGCCGGGAGCCGGGCGCTGCGCCGGCGGGTTCGGAGCCGCCGGCGACTGCTTGCTGGAATTCCCTTGAGTCACTTTCCTGCCCCAACGCGATCGTGCTGGCGAAATGCTGACGTGCCGTCAGCTCGTCAAATCCCGGGGCTGTTTGGCGAAATCCCCGGGGGAGCGGACCCTGTCCGCCAGGGCCGCTGAGCAGCCGGGCAATCCGGCTCATGCGTGCCTGCCGATGCCTAACGCGGCATGATCCCCCCCGTTACCTGGCCCCCGCGGCGGTCGTTCGTGAATGTCCAGGTCAGCCGGTGTGCAGGTATGACCGGACCACTCCGACGTCGTTGCGCCACAGAGCACCCGAGCAGTCACAATACGCAATTTCCAGCCATCTGCCCACACCGTTTTGGCCGAGCCGGGCCTGCCATTGGCATAGTCACAGGCTATTTACGGATGAATGTGAAGAAGGGAGTAAAACGGATAAACATGGCTGTTGTGTTCACGTTGCGGCCACCAGGCCCACCCGAATTCACCTCTTCGGCCTAGCCGGCGCAGCCCCCGGAAGCCCGGCCGGCCCGCCGCGGGTGGTGCTCCACAGCCCGCGGAGCACCACCCGGACGCTGTCAGATGATTCGCGAGGCCGGGCGCCCGAGTTGCTGTTCTGACCGCTCATCGGGCGGGCTCCCATCCGGTGGTGGTGCGGGTGAAGGCGACGGT